>JAXDPV010000157.1:0-7026 GCA_034668185.1 Actinomycetota bacterium | reverse complement strand
CCCTCGGCCACCCACCCCACCGCCGCCCGCGGCCAGGCACCCCCGCCGCCTGGCCGCGGCTGCGGTGGTGGTCGTGGTGATCGCCGCCGAAGCCGCGGCCGTGGCCGTGTTGCACCGCCCCGAACGGGCGGTGGCTGCGGCCGCGGCCAAGGCGTGCGCGGCGGTGCCGGCGCCAGGAGCCGGGAGTGTGTTGCTGGCCGGCGACACCGACGGCGACGGCTGCCCCAACGCGGTGGTTCGCATGGGCAACGTGTTGGAGGTCGATGGCCGCGCGCGGTTCGCCATCGGCGTCGCGGGCGACGTGCCCATGCTCGGCGACTGGGACTGCGACGGCGTGGCCACACCGGGGGTGTTCCGCCCCTCGACCGGCGAGTCGTTCGCCTTCGACGGTTGGGCCGATGCCGGCGGCGAGCCGTTGCCGGCCGCGGCCGCGGCTACGTCTCGACGGTGCGCCGTCCCTCGAGGGCACGGCCGAGGGTGAGCTCGTCGGCGTACTCGAGGTCGCCGCCCACCGGCAGCCCGCTGGCCAGCCGCGTGACCTTGATGCCGAGGGGCGTGAGTTGGCGGGCGAGGTACATGGCGGTGGTCTCGCCCTCGAGGTTGGGGTTGGTGCAGAGGATGACCTCGGCGATGGGCTCGGTGCCGAGGCGGGCGAACAGCTCCTTGATGCGGAGCTGGTCGGGGCCGACGCCCTCGATCGGATTGAGGGTGCCCTGGAGGACGTGGTAGCGGCCCTTGTACTCCTGGGTCTTCTCGATGGCGGCGATGTCCCTCGGCTCCTCGACCACGCAGACGATGGTCGGGTCGCGGCGGGAGTCGCGGCAGAGCTCGCACTCGGTCTCGTCGGGCGCGTCGGGCTGGCGGTCGGCCACGTTCCAGCACCGGCGGCAGAACGTCATCCGCTCCTTGACGCTCGTGATCGAGCGGGCCAGGCGGTTGGCGTCCTCGGCCGGGAGCTTGAGCAGGTGGAAGGCGATCCGCTGCGCCGACTTGGGGCCGATGCCGGGCATCCGGCCGAGCTCGTCGATGAGGTCTTGGACCGGGGGCGGGTAGGCGCTTATGGGAGCAGGCCTCCGAGGGCGCCGCCGAAGCCGCCCATGGCCTCGGCGCTGAGGGCGTTGACCCGGGCGACGGCGTCACGGACGGCGGCCAGCACCAGGTCCTGCAGCATCTCGATGTCGTCGGGGTCGACGGCCGCGGGGTCGATCACGACGGCTTCGAAGTCGAGGCCGCCGGTGACCCGCACCTTGACCACGCCGCCGCCGGCCTGGCCCTCGACGACCTGCTCGGCCACCGCCGCCTGGGCCTCGAGCAACTGCTGCTGCATGTTCTGGGCCTGGGCGAGGAGACCGCTCAGGTCGAAGCTGGGTTCCTGGTCGTCGTCGGTCACGCCTTCTCGACCTCCTGCGAGCCGGGGAACGCGGTCTTCAGCCGGTCGGCCGGCGACTCGGCCCGCGTGGGCGGCGCGTCGCGGAGCTCGGAGACGTCGTGGGGGTTCTCGTCATCGGGCGGCGCGGCCACGACGGCGGCGGCCGCGGTCGGCTTGCGGTCCTCGGCCACGAGGTCGATGGCGACCCGGCGGCCGAAGTGGGCCGACAGCGCCTCTTCGACCTCGGCCTGGTTGGCGGCGGCGTGGTCGCGGTGGGCCCGGTCGGGCAGGGCGAACACCGCCTTCGTCCCTTCGACGCCCACGAACCGGCCGGCGGCGAACAGGGCCCGGGCCCGGCCCTTGAGCCCCGGCAGGATGGTGTCGCCCCACGCCTTGGTCAGCTCGTCCCGGCTCGGCATGCCCTCCGCCGCCGCCGGGGCGACGACGACGTTGCTTTCGGCCACCGGAGCATCGCCTGGCACGCGCTCGTGGCCGGAAGCAGGAGTGGCGGGGGCCGCGGGGGCGGTCTTGGTGCCGCCCCGGTAGGCGCCGAGGGCGCCACGACCGCCGGTGGGCCGGGCTGCGGGCGGTGGGCTCGCCGGCGGGGCCGGAGCCGACACGGCGGGCGCCGCCGTTGGACCGGCCCGCTCGAGGCGCTCGATGCGTTCGAGGAGGGCGCCGGCGGAGATGTCGGCCTCGGGGGCGGTGACCCGGACGAGGGCGACCTCGAGCGAGACCCGCGGGTCGAGGGCTTCGCGCATGTCGGCCAGGGCGCCGCCGACGAGCTCCATGGCCCGGACGAGCGCAGCCGGCCCCAGGGCCCGGCCGGCCTCGGCCACGGCGGCGAACTCGGGCTCGGGGAGCTCGACGAGCGTGGGCGCCCGGCCGGCGAGGAAGGCGTCCCGCAACGCGGCCAACACCTCTTCGGCCAGACGGCGGGGGTCGCGACCCGCGGCGCAACCCGCGGCCACGGCCGACAACGCACGGGCCGGGTCGGCGTCGACCAACGCGGCCAAGACCTCGGGGGCGATGGCGACATCGTCCTCGGCCTCCCCGAGCGCGGCGGCCTGGTCGAGCACCGACAACGCATCGCGGGCCGAACCGTTGCCCCGGCGCACGACCCGGTCGAGGTCGTCGTCGGCCAGGCCGAGGCCGGCGTCGGCGTTGATCGTGCGGACGAGCTCGCCGAGGGTCGAGGCGCCCATGAGGCGGAACTCGAAGTGCTGCACCCGGCTCTTGATGGTGGGCAGGACCTTGTGCTCGTCGGTGGTGGCCAACACGAAGACCACGTGCGACGGCGGTTCCTCCAGCGTCTTCAGCAGCGTGTTGGCCGCGGCGGTGGAGAGCATGTGGACCTCGTCGATGATGTACACCTTGCGCAGCCCGGTGGTGCCGAGGGAAGCCCGGGAGACGAGGTCACGCATGGCGTCGACGCCGTTGTTGGAGGCGGCGTCGAGCTCGATCACGGCGAAGGAGTTCTGGGTCGTGATGGCGGTGCAGCTATCGCAGACGCCACAGGGCTCGCCGTCGTCGTCGAGCTTTTCGCAGTTGAGCGCCTTGGCCAGGATGCGGGCGGTCGAGGTCTTGCCCGTGCCCCGAGGTCCGCTGAAGAGGTAGCCGTGGCCGACGCGGCCGTCGCGCACGGCGTTGCGCAGCGCCTTGGTGACGTGGTCCTGGCCGAGCACCTCGGCGAACCGGCCGGGCCGGTAGCGGCGGTACAGCGACTGGTAGGTCTCGTCGGCCATGTCGGCCCCGAGCCTACCGACCCCCGGACGCCACGGAGCCGGTGCCCGGTGCGGCGGTCAGGCTTGACTGCGGCACACGGCGTCTTCCGCTGAGAGCTGCTGCCTTCCGGCCCTGACTCGGTTCACGGGACGCTGTTGCGCAGGACCCGACCGCCGCACCCGGCACCGGCTTCCGTCAACGTCGAACCACCACGATACCCTGTCCGCTCCCGCCTTCGGGCGGGCCGGGAGGGATGCGAGAGCGGCCGAATCGGCACGATTGGAAGTCGTGTGAGGGGCAACCCTCCGTGGGTTCAAATCCCACTCCCTCCGCTCGAAGGGGTCAGCCGCCGCAGTGGACGATGCCGGAGCTGATGGTGGCGCAGCCGTCGTTGGGCTTGGGCGGCTCGTTGGAGGAGCCGCTCGAGGTGGTGCTGCTGCCCGAACCGCCCGAGCCGCCCGAGGAGGTGGGGGGCGGCGAGGTCGGCGGGGGCGAGGACGACGAACCGGCGCTGGGCGAAGACGACGAGCCGGCGGTGCGGGCTTGGGGGGCGGGCGCAGGAGGAGCCGCCGGCCGGAGGTCGAGGGTGCCGTCGTAGGCGTCGAACTGCACGGGCACCCGATCGGGGAAGTCGTGCTCGAGGCCCTGCTGGGCCAGGGAGAAGGCGCTCTCGACGACCGAGGCGTCCCCGTCCATCATCGCCCGCCGCACCATGTACTCGACGAGGTACGACCGGCCGAAGGACTCGTTCTCGTAGGCGAGCCGGTCGGCGGGGGCGGCGGCGGTGAGGATGCGGCCCTTGCGGACGACCTCGGTGAAGCCGCCGGCGTAGCAACCGGCGAGGCCGATCCAGGTCTTCGAGGCCTGGAGGCCGTCGAGCAGCTTGGCCAGCTCGGTGTCACGAACCTCGCCGCCGTCGGTGCCGACCAGGGCCTCGGTGCCGGCGCCCAGCTTGCGGATGTGGCCGGCGAAGAAGAACACCGCGGTGGCGTCCTTGCCGGCGTGGGCCACCAGCCATTGCGCCGCGGTGCGGATGTTGGCCGCGTTGGCGTTGCCGTCGCGCAACATCAGCCGCTGCGCGCCCGGCACGCCCATCTTGGCCAGGGCGGCGTTGACGTCCTCGACGTCGTTGACCGCCGACTTCAGGTCGTAGGCCGAGCCCGGGTAGTCGTCGATGCCGATCATCACCGCCCATGTGCCGCCCGCGGGCACGACGCCGTCGAAGCGGTTGGAGCGGAGCTGGGCCGGCGGCGGCGACGACGGGGCCGGGGCGGCGTCGGTGCCGAAGCTGGCCGGCGGCGGCGCGACGGCGACATCGCCCGTCCTGAGGCCGTCGGGCCCGAGGCCGGCGAAGGCGGCGCCATCGCCGTCGAGCAGACCCGACGGGGCCCGCAGGCGCTCGGCGATGGCCCCGAGGACCTCAGCCGGATCGTGGCCGTGGCCGCCGCCCGAGCCGGCCGATCCCTGGCCGAGGGCACGGTCGAGGTAGGCGCGCGCCGGGGACACGGTCAGCACGACGAGCGCGACCACGACCCCGACGGCCAGCTTTCGCACGACCCGTTACCTCGCCCTCTCCCCCAGGTGAGTAGGAGGAAGCTCCGCCGGACGGCCCCAGCACCGCCCGACAGGCAACCCCTCTAGGGCTGAGAAGTTCGGCGTTCAGCCGGAAAGTCCTGCAAACTCCGCCTCAATGCCGGCATCGTCATCACCTCGCAATCTCGACCTCGACGCCCTCATGGGCCTGGCCCTCGACGAGGCCTCGGCCGCGCCCGCCCACGGCGACGTGCCCATCGGCGCGGTCGTCGTCGGCCCCGACGGCACCGTCCTCGCCCGGCGCCACAACGAGCGGGAGGCGGCCAACGACCCGACGGCCCACGCCGAGATGCTCGCCCTGGCCGACGCCGCCAGGGCCCTCGGCACCTGGCGCCTCATCGAGGCGACCCTGGTCGTGACCCTCGAACCGTGCCCCATGTGCGCCGGCGCCCTGGTCGCGGCCCGTCTCGAACGGGTCGTCTTCGGGGCCGTCGACCTCAAGGCGGGCGCCGTCGGCTCGCTCTACAACCTGTGCGCCGACCCCCGGCTCAACCACGAGGTGGCCGTCACCGCCGGCGTGAGGGCCGACGAGGCCGCCGCCCTCCTCACCGGCTTCTTCGCCGAGCGCCGCAACACCGCGGGTACGATCTGACCCTTCCCGGCCGGTGGCGGAGGGGTGCGAGAGCGGCCGAATCGGACGGTCTCGAAAACCGTTGAGCCTCCGGGCTCCGTGGGTTCAAATCCCACCCCCTCCGCCACCGGTCGGGGAGCAAGCATCGACCGGCATGGATATATGGTGGGGCCGGTGACCCCGAGCCTCTGGCGCCGTTGCCTGGCCGAGGCCGTGGGCGCCGGCTTCCTCGTGGCCGTGGTCGTCGGCTCGGGCATCGCGGCCCAACGCCTCTCGCCCGGCGATGTCGGCCTGCAGCTCTTCGAGAACGCCGCCGCCACCGCCGCCGGTCTGGTCGCCCTGATCCTCGCCCTCGGGCCGGTGTCGGGGGCCCATTTCAACCCGGTCGTGAGCCTCGCCGCCCGGGTCTTCGGCAACCTGAGCACCCGGGACACCGCGGCCTACGCCGGCTCGCAGGTCGCCGGCGCTTGCGTGGGCGCCATCGTCGCCAACCTCATGTACGAGTTGCCGGCGGTCGGGCTTTCGACCAAGGCCCGCTCGGGGTCCGGCCTGTGGCTGGCCGAGGTCGTGGCCACCGTGGGCCTGCTGGTCGTGATCCACGGCTCGGTCAGGTGGAAGCCGACGGCGGCGACGGTGCCCTTCGCCGTGGGCGGGTACATCGGGGCGGCCTACTTCTTCACCGCGTCGACCAGCTTCGCCAACCCCGCGGTCACCATCGGCCGCACCCTCAGCGACACCTTCGCCGGCATCGAGCCGTCGTCGGCGCCGGCCTTCGTCGCGGCCCAGCTCGTCGGCCTCGCCGTCGCCGTGCCCCTCGTGAAAGGCCTCTTCTCCGATGGCTGACGCCCACACGCCGGTCGTGCTCTTCGTCTGCGTCCACAACGCCGGTCGATCGCAGGCGGCCGCCGCCCTCCTCGCCCACCACGCCGGCGGCCGGGTCGAGGTGCGGTCGGCGGGATCGGCGCCGGCCGACGAGATCAACCCCGCGGTGCGCCAGGCCCTGGCCGAGCGGGGCCTCGACGTCGACCACGAGCACCCGAAGCTGCTCAACGACGAAGCCGCCAGGGGCGCCGACGTGATCGTCACCATGGGCTGCGGCGACACCTGCCCCGTCTTCCCCGGCAAGCGCTACCTCGACTGGGAGCTGCCCGACCCGGCGCGTCGGACCGTCGACGAGGTCAGGCCGATCGTGGAAGAAATCGAGTCGAGGGTGGTTGGCCTCTTGATAGAACTCACGACCTGACCAATGGCAGCTCACTGGCGCCCCATGGGGGCGACCCTCACGACGGACGAAGCCCGCAACACCACGATCGACCGGACCACCCTCCGTCGAGCCTGGCGCTTCGCCAAGCCGTACCACCGCACGATCGCCGCCCTCCTGGTCACCATCGCAGCCTCGTCCCTCGTGGCCATCGCTCCGCCGCTGGTGTTCAAGCGCCTGATCGACACCGCCATCCCCCGCCACGACACGCGCCTCGTCACCGTCCTCGTCGTCCTGGCCGTCGGCCTCGCTGTCGGCGAGACCCTGCTCCGCCTGGCCAACCGTTACTTCTCGTCCCGCATCGGCGAGGGCCTGATCTACGACATGCGCACCGCGCTGTACGACCACGTGCAACGGATGCCGATCGCCTTCTTCACCAGGGCCCAGACGGGCCAGCTCATGAGCCGCATGAGCAACGACGTCGTCGGCGCCCAAGGCACGGTGTCGACGCTGTCGACGGTGACGAGCGACGTCTTCCTGCTCACCGCCACCGTCACCACCATGGCG
>JAXDPV010000156.1:0-2859 GCA_034668185.1 Actinomycetota bacterium | reverse complement strand
CAACGAGCTCGCCGGCCAGCTCGGCGGGGCCCAAGGGGCCGGCGCGGCCGGCGCCCGGCCGCCGGCGGGCTAGCAACTCCGCCCGCCCGGCCTCCTCGAGCTCGAGGATCTGCTGTCGGGCTACCTCAACACCAGCGTGAAGGTTGACATGGGAGCCAAGAAGGGACGCCTGGTCATCGACTTCGCCACCCTCGAGGATCTCGAGCGGATTTACCGTGCGATGACCGAGTCGAACCCCTCCGAACCCTGACCCTCAACCCCGCCCAGCGAGGTCGAGACACCCCTCAACCCACCTCAACCTTTGAGTGACATCCCCATGCTGGGGATGAACCTGGGGATAACCACAGTTCAGACTTCGGCGGGCTGGGCGATCCACCGCTGCAGGGCCGCGGCCAGGGTGGCTGCGACCTCGGCGTTGCGCTCGACGACCACGCTGGCGGCCCCGAGCTCGGCCAGGACCGCCGGCATCCGGGTTTCACGCAGCACGGGCAGGGCCATGCCCCGCACCCCACCGTCGGTCGCGCCCAGGATGCCCGGCAACAACGCCTGCACCACCTCCGCCAGGCGGCGGCCCTCCAAGCTCTCCCAGCCCGACGGGGCCCGGTAGTACGCGGTGGACACCGATACCGACGAAGCGGACAACGACAACCCGACGTAGGCGTCGACCTCGGCCAGGTTGGCCGCGGCCGCCTGCTCGGAACCGTCGGGGTGCTGGATCAGCAGGGCCCGACCGCCGGCGGCAGTCACCGCCCCCGCTACCGCCCGGGCCAACGCGTCGAGACCACCCGACTCGCCCACCGCCACCGTCCGCCCGTCCAACGAGCGGGGCCCGCGCCGCAACTGTTCCCGCTCACGCACCGAAGCGACCGAGTGGGGCGCATCGGCCCAACCGCCGAGCCGGCGCAGTGCCGCCACCGTCGCCGGGCCGCAGATCGCATCGGTGACCAGCCCGCCGTTGCGCTGGAAGTCGGCCAACGCCCGCTCGGTACGGGGGCCGAAGATGCCATCGACCCGGCCGGCGTCGAATCCCAGAGAACCCACCCGCCGCTGCAGGTCGGCCACGTCGTCACCCCGCAGCAACGGGTAGCCGAGGTAGAGCGGCCGGTCGCCGAGCCGGTAGCCGGCCTCGACGAGCGCGTGCCAGGTGTCGTCGCCGCACACGCCGTCGCAGCGCAGGCCACGCCGCTCCTGGAACGCGGCCACCGCCACCGTCGTGCCCGGCCCGTACGACCCGGCCACGTCGTCGCCCACCGGGTACCCCAACGCGAGACGGCGGCGCTGTACTTCCAGCGCCGCCTCGCCCACGGATCCCTCCGAGAGGGGTAGCCCGCCTACAGAAATGCCGCGATCTCCTCGAGGAGCTGCCCCTTGCCGCGGGCGCCCACCACTCGGGCCTGCACTTCACCGTCCTTGAACAGGATCAGCGTCGGGATGCTCATGACCTGGAAGTCCTGGGCGGTGATCGGCGCGTCGTCGACGTTCAGCTTGCCGACCCGCAGCTTGCCCGCCTGCTCGCCGGCGATCTCCTCCAGGATGGGGGCGATCGTCTTGCAGGGCCCGCACCACTCGGCCCAGAAGTCGACGAGGATGGGCTGGTCAGAGCCCTTGACCTCTTCGTTGAAGTTGGTGTCGGTGAGCGTGGTGATGTTCTCGGCCATGACAGCCGTGCCTCCTACGTCGGTTCAGGGCAGCGTACCCAGGTGAGCGGACCAACAGCCCTGATCCACCCGGAATTCCGCTACCAGTTCCGGGGCGTCTCGACGATCGGGTTGCCGGCGCTGTGCGACGCCTCGAGCCACCGCTCGGCGTCGATGGCGGCCATGCACCCAGACCCGGCAGCGGTGACGGCCTGGCGGTAGACGTGGTCCTGGACGTCGCCGGCGGCGAACACCCCGTCAATGTTGGTGAACGTCGATCCGTGCTGGGTGAGCAGGTAACCGGTGTCCTCCATGTCGAGCCAACCCTTGAACAAGTCGGTGTTGGGCACGTGGCCGATGGCCACGAACAGCCCGTGCACCGCCAGGGCCGACTCCTCGGAGGACACCAGGTTGCGCAACGACAGGCCCTCGACCGCGGTCTCGCCCAACACGTCGGTGACGACCGTGTCCCAGACGAAGGCGATCTTTTCGTTCTTCAAGGCCCGCTCCTGCATGATCTTCGACGCCCGCAACTCGCTCCGCCGGTGGATCAGGTGGACCTTCGAGGCGAACTTGGTGAGGAACAAGGCCTCCTCCAAGGCGGAGTCGCCCCCGCCGACGACGGCGATCTCGTGGCCACGGTGGAAGAAGCCGTCGCAGGTGGCGCAGGTCGACACGCCGTAACCCATGAGCCGGCGCTCGTTGGCCAGATCGAGCATCAACGCCCGGGCGCCGGTGGCCACGATCACCGCCCGGGCCTCGATCTCCTCGTCGTCGGCCACCAACCGGTGGGGCGGGCCCGAGAGGTCGAGCTTGCCGACCTTGCAGGTGCGGAACTCGGCGCCGAAACGGGCGGCCTGGGCCCGCATGTTGCCCATCAGCTCGGGCCCCATGATCCCGTCGATGAAGCCGGGGTAGTTCTCGACCTCGGTGGTGAGCATGAGCTGGCCGCCGGGTTGGTCGCTGGTCGACGACGGCTCGCCCTCGATCACCAGCGGGTGGAGGTTGGCGCGGGCGGTGTAGATGGCGGCGGTCAGGCCGGCCGGGCCGGAACCGATGATGACGACGTCGCGCGGCTCGGCCACGGGCATCCCTTCGTGTCAGCGATCGCCGCGGGGGCGGCGGGTGCGCCACAGCAACAGTCCGCACACGGTGAAAAGTCCCCCGATGATGGCGTCGGCGGCCCACACCTCGTGGATGTAGCTCAGCACCCGCACGAGGG
>JAXDPV010000155.1:0-3560 GCA_034668185.1 Actinomycetota bacterium | reverse complement strand
TCGACCGCGTCGGCGACGTCCACGGCTCGACCCTCGACCAGGCCACCGGCCGGGTGACGACGCCGCCTGGCTTCAAGCAGGCCTACGACCAGTACGTCGCCGCCGGCTGGAACGCCGTCGCGGCCCCGGAGGAGTTCGGCGGCGGCGGCTTCCCTGTGGTCGTGGGCATGGCGATGCAGGAGCTCTTCGCCACGGCCAACATGGCCTTCTCGCTGTGCCCGATGCTGACCCTCGGGGGCATCGAGCTCCTGCACGCGTGGGGCACGCCGGCCCAGCGCGAGCGCTACCTCCCGAAGCTGGTGTCGGGGCAGTGGACCGCGACCATGAACCTCACCGAACCCGACGCCGGCTCCGACGTCGGCGCGGTGCGCACGGTGGCCACGCCGGTGGGGGAGTCGGGCCTCTGGACCATCGAGGGCACCAAGATCTTCATCACCTGGGGCGACCACGACCTCGCCGACAACGTCGTCCACCTCGTGCTGGCCCGGGTGCCGGGCGCGCCCGCCGGCACCCGCGGGATCTCGCTGTTCGCCGTCCCGGCCGAGCTCGCCTGCCTCACCGGTGAAGACGAGCGCAACCGGGTGACGTGCGTATCGCTGGAGAAGAAGCTCGGCATCCACGCCAGCCCGACGTGCGTGCTCGCCTTCGACGGCGCCGTCGGCGAGCTCGTCGGCGAGGTCAACGGCGGCATGAAGGCGATGTTCACCATGATGAACCGGGCCCGGCTGTCGGTCGGGGTCGAGGGCCTGGCCATCAGCGAGCGCGCGTTCCAACTGGCGTTGGCCTACGCGTCGGAGCGGCGCCAGGGCCGGGCCGCGGGCTCCGATTCGCCGGGGCCTGTGGCCATCGTCGAGCACCCCGACGTCAGACGCACCCTGGTGTCGATGCGGGCCCACGTCGACGCCATGCGCCTGCTGATCTACACCACCGCGGTGGCCATCGAGACCGACGAACCCATGGCCGCCCTCCTGGTCCCGCTGGCCAAGGCGTGGCCGACCGACGTCGTCAACGAGGTCACCTCGCAGGCGGTGCAGGTCTTCGGTGGCATGGGGTTCGTGGAGGAGGCCGGCGTGGCCCAGCGCTACCGCGACGCCAGGATCACCTCGATCTACGAAGGCACCAACGGCATCCAGGCGATCGACCTGGTGCTGCGCAAGCTCGACCTCGGCGAGGGGAGCCCGCTCGCGGCGCTGCTCGAACGGTTCGAGGCGGCGGCGTGCAAGCTGCGCCACGAGGGTGGCGGCCGGCCCGCGGCCGCGGGCGCGTTGCAGGACGCGTGCCAGGCGGTGCGGTCGGCGGCCAAGGTGCTGATCGAGCGCCGGGAGGACAACGTGCGCGACGCGCTGGCCGGCGCGAGCACCTTCCTCCGCCTGCTGGCGTCCACCGTCGCCGGCGGGCTGCTGGCCGAGTTGCTCGCGGCCGGCGACCTCGAATCCGATCGGGCCACACCGGCGCTCTTCTTCCTTACCAACGTGTTGCCGCCCTTGCGGGCCCTGCCCGAGTTGATCGCCCTGGGCAGCGATGGCTTGTATGCCATCAGCGCCCAGCAGTTGGCCAGCGAATAGTTGGACTTCGTAGTATTGTGGACGCTATGAGTCGGCCCGAACACCCGGTGCGCTTCGTGACGGCCGCCAGCCTCTTCGACGGCCACGACGCCGCCATCAACATCATGCGCCGCATCCTCCAGGCGCAGGGCGCCGAGGTCATCCACCTCGGCCACAACCGGGCCGTGCACGAGATCGTCGATGCCGCCATCCAGGAGGACGTCCAGGGCATCGCCATCAGCTCGTACCAGGGCGGCCACGTCGAGTACTTCAAGTACCTCGTCGACCTGCTGCGCGAGCGCGGCGCCGGGAACGTCAGGCTCTACGGCGGCGGGGGAGGGGTCATCGTCCCCGAGGAGATCGAGGAGCTCCACGCCTATGGCGTGGCCCGCATCTTCACCCCCCAGGACGGCCAGGAGCTCGGCCTCCAGGGGATGATCGAGCTGATGGTCCGCGAGTGCGACTCGGCGCCGGCCAAGCCCTACGACGTCGACCTGGGCGGGGGCGACGCCTCGCTGGCCGGGCTGATCACCGCCATCGAGCTCGGGGCCGTGACCGACGCCGACCTGGCGACGGTGCGCGGGCGGGCGGGCACGGTGCCGGTGCTCGGCATCACCGGCACCGGCGGTTCCGGCAAGTCGTCGTTGACCGACGAGCTCGTGCGCCTGTTCCGCATCGACCAGCAGGACAAGCTCAGGATCGCGGTCATCGCCATCGACCCGACGAGGCGCCGGGGCGGCGGGGCCCTGCTCGGCGACCGCATCCGCATGAACTCGCTGTCGACGCCCGAGGTCTTCTTCCGCAGCCTGGCCACGCGGTCGTCGGTGTCGGAGCTGCCCGAGTGCCTCGGCGACGTGATCGCCGCCTGCAAGGGCGCGGGCTACGACCTGGTCGTCGTCGAGACCCCTGGCATCGGCCAGGGCGACGCCGCCATCGTGCCCTTCGTCGACGTCCCCCTCTACGTGATGACGCCCGAGTACGGCGCCAGCTCGCAGCTCGAGAAGATCGACATGATCGACTTCGCCGAGGCCATCGCCATCAACAAGTTCGAGCGGCGCGGCGCCGACGACGCCGTCCGCGACGTCCGCAAGCAGGTGGCCCGCAGCCGCGAGGCGTGGGGCGTCGCTCCCGAGGACCTGCCCGTCTTCGGCACGATCGCGGCCCGTTTCGACGACGACGGCGTGGCCGCCCTCTACCACCACCTCAAGGACCGGCTGGCCGATCTCGGCCTCGACGTGACCCGCCCCGGGCTGGTGGCCCGCCCCGCGTCCAAGGTCAGCTCCAAGGTGCAGCCGATCATCCCGGCCAGGCGCGGCCGCTACCTCGGCGAGATCGCCGAGTCGCTGCGGGCCTACCACGCGGCCACCGAGACCGACGCGGTCGCCGCCCGCCTGGCCCAGCACCTCGACGTGGCCGCCACCGAGTTGCACCGGGCCGGCTCGGCCGACGCCGCCGCCGAGTCGGAGCGCCTGGCCGCCGGGGCGCTGGCCGAGGTGTCGGCCACCGGGCAGCAGTTGCTCACCACGTGGCCCGAGGTGTCGGAGGTGTATCGCGGCGAGCGGGTCGTGTCGCTGTCGGGCACGCCCGTTCCCCGGGTCGCGGTGCCGTCGGTCGACGACCACGGGGCGCTGCTGCGTTTCCTACGGCGGGAGAACCTGCCCGGCCAGTTCCCCTTCACCGCCGGCGTCTTCCCGTTCAAGCGGGAGGAGGAAGACCCGGCGCGCATGTTCGCGGGCGAGGGCGACGCCTTCCGCACCAACCGCCGGTTCCGGGTCCTGTCCGCGGGCAGCCCGGCGACCCGCCTGTCGACGGCCTTCGACTCCGTGACCCTCTACGGCTTCGATCCCGACGAGCGCCCCGACATCTACGGCAAGGTCGGGACATCGGGTGTGTCGATCGCCACCCTCGACGACATGAAGGTGCTGTACTCCGGCTTCGACCTCTGCGACCCGACGACGTCGGTGTCGATGACGATCAACGGGCCGGCGCCGACGATCCTGGCCATGTTCCTCAACA
>JAXDPV010000154.1:0-5985 GCA_034668185.1 Actinomycetota bacterium | reverse complement strand
CGTCGGGAGCGAACGTCTGGCCCCGGTAGGCGTCGTGGTTGCCGCGGACGTGGTGGAGGCGGTCGCCGAACGGTTCCTGGTAGACGCGTAGGAAGTCGGCGTACTCCTCCTCGTGGCCGTCGGCGGTGAGGTCGCCTTTCACGAGCACGGCGTCGGGGCCGATCGCGGCGATCTCCGCGACCGCGGCACCGTTCATCGTCTCGGGGTACGGCGGCTCGCCCGGGAGGGAGGAGAATTGGGGCCCGACCTCGGGCATGCTGTCCTCCACCCCGGCGACGGTCTCGCCGAAGTGGACGTCGTTGACGGTGGCGAAGGTGGCGAGGCGCTCGCCTTCTGGCCTCGGCAGGGTGCGGAACTCGATGCCGTCGAAGGTGTAATCGGTGTCGGGGACGAGGCCGTGGTACTCCTTCCACTCCGCGCCCCAGAAGACGACGGCCTCGTCGTCGGCGACCGTCGTGACCTCTGGGCTCCTACGGTCGGCCACGGTCCACGGCCGGCGAGCGCCGCGGCTGCCACCACCGGTTGGAGAACCGCCACGGCGATGCCCGGCGGGCGGCTTCGTCGTCGACGACCACCACCGGCCGGGGCCAGGCGAGCTCGATGGCGGCCACGAGGGCGGCCAGCTCCTGGGGCGACGGGTCGCTAGAGGGGGACGTTGGCATGTTTCCGCCTCGGCAGGTCTTCGCGCTTGGTGCGCAGGAGCTCGAGCGAACGGATCAGCACCTTGCGGGTCTCGGCCGGGTCGATGACGTCGTCGACGTAGCCGCGCTCGGCGGCTTCGTAGGGGTTGGCGTGGCGCTCGTTGTAGTCCTCGATGAGCTCGAAGCGACGGGCCTCGGCGTCGTCGTGCTCGCTCAGCTCGCGCTTGTGGAGGACGTTGATCGCCTGCTCCGCGCCCATCACCGCCAGCTCGGCTGACGGCCAGGCGTAGGCGAGGTCGCAGCCGATCGACTTCGAGTTCATGACGACGTAGGCGCCGCCGTAGGCCTTGCGGGTGATGACCTGGATGCGGGGCACGGTGGCTTCGCAGTAGGCGTAGAGCAGCTTGGCGCCGTGGCGGATGATGCCGCCGTACTCCTGGTCGGTACCGGGCTGGAAGCCGGGGACGTCGACGAAGGTGACGAGCGGGATGTTGAAGGCGTCGCACGTCCTCACGAATCGCGCGGCCTTCTCGGACGCGTCGATGTTGAGGACGCCGGCGAGGATCTGCGGCTGGTTGCCGACGATGCCGACCACGTGGCCGTTGAGCCGGGCGAAGCCGCACGTGATGTTCATGGCGTAGTGGCTCGCGTATTCGACGTAGTCGCCGTCGTCGGCGATGGCGGCGATGACCTTCTTCATGTCGTAGGGCATCCGGCTGCTGGCGGGGATGAGGTCTCTGAGCTCGGTGGTCTCGCGCTCGGGGTCATCCTCAGGCTCTACGTGAGGTGGAAGGTCGAGGTTGTTGGCCGGCAGGAAGCTGAGGAGGTAGCGGACCTCGTCGAGGCACGCCCGGTCGTCGTCGGCGACGAACTGGCACACGCCCGACTTGGTGGCGTGGGTCATGGCCCCGCCGAGCTGCTCCTGGGTCACGACCTCGCCGGTCACCGACTTCACCACGTCGGGGCCGGTGATGAACATGTAGGAGGTGTCCTTCACCATGAAGACGAAGTCGGTGAGGGCCGGTGAGTAGACCGCGCCGCCGGCGCAGGGGCCCATGATCACCGAGATCTGCGGGACGACCCCACTGGCCTGGACGTTGCGGTGGAAGATGCCGCCGTACATGGCGAGCGAGACGACGCCCTCTTGGATGCGGGCGCCGGCGCCGTCGTTGAGGCCGATGATCGGGACGCCGAGGCTGGCGCTCAGGTCCATCACCTTGTGGATCTTCTCGGCGAAGACCTCGCCGAGGGCGCCGCCGAAGACGGTGAAGTCCTGGCTGAAGATGCAGACCTTGCGGCCGTCGATCGAGCCGAAGCCGGTGACCACGCCGTCGGTATAGGGACGCTGCTCGAGGGCTTCGCCGGCCCGGTGGCGGGTCAGCATGTCGAGCTCCTGGAACGACCCCTCGTCGAGCAGGTAGTCGATCCGCTCGCGGGCGGTCATCTTGCCGCGGTCGTGCTGGCGTTGGACGGAGGCCTCGGAACCGGCGTGCCGCGCCTGCTCCTTGCGCTTGGCCAGCTCGTCGAGCCGTTCGGTCATGGAGTGCTCGGACATCAGCGTTCACGCTACCGGAAGCGAATTCAGGGTGAATATCTCGGACGAAGTTGTCACACCCCCCGCATACGCTGGCGGAGTCATGGCTTCGACCACCTCCACTCCCGTGCCTGGCCCCGGTCCCGGCGTGATCCGTCGCGGCCTGGCCGTGATGTGGCGGGAGGTGCGTATGCACCCACGGCCGTTCGCCTGGGCGGTGTTCGGGTCGTTGGTCTACGCCCTGGCCACGGTCGGGTCGTCGGTGGTGATCGGCCAGGTCGTCGACAAGATCGTGACGCCCCGGTTCACCGGCGGTTCGGTGAGCACGGGGGCGTTGATGGCGGGGGCGCTGGCCATCTTCATGGTCGGATTGGTGAAGTCGGCGGGCATCGTGTGTCGGCGGATCAACGCCTGGGTGGTGCAGGCCCGGGTGCAGGAGACGCTGCGCACCCAGGTGCTCGACCAGTACCTCGACCTGCCGTTGAGCTACCACCGTTCCAAACCGACGGGCGAGCTGCTGGCCCACGCCGGCGGCGACGCCGAGGCGGCCACCGACCTGCTTGCCCCGTTGCCGTGGGCCACGGGGGTGATGGTGTTGCTGGTCGTCACCGCGGGCTGGTTGGTGGCCACCGACCCCTTTCTCGGCCTCATCGGCCTGGTGTTGTTGCCTTCGGCTCTGCTGTTGAACGTGGTCTTCCAGACTCGGCTCGAGGCCCCGGCCAACGAGGCACAAGCGGCCTATGGCGCCCTGTCGGCGGTCGCCTACGAGTCGATCGACGGGGCCATGGTGGTCAAGACCCTCGGGGCCGAGGCGTCGGAGGGCGACCGGTTCTCGGCTCGCGCTGCGGTGCTCCGGGACAAGCGGGTGTTGTTGGGCACGCGCCAGGCCGCGCTGTTCCAACTGCTCGACGCCGTGCCCTCGTTGGGGATCTTGTGCCTGTTGGTGGTGGGCGCGTGGCGGGTCGATCGGGGGCTGGTCTCGACCGGGACGCTGGTCGGGTTCGTGAACCTGCTGCGGTTGGTGACGTGGCCCCTGGGGTTGGTCGGCTGGGTGCTCGGCTCGATGCCGCGGACGGTCGCGGGATGGGACCGGGTGCAGGGCGTGCTGTCGTCGGTCGTGCCGCCGGCTTCGGCCCATCGTTTGTCAGTGCCTTCGTCTTCGGCCGGGGTGGCCCTGTCGGTGTCGGGGTTGTCGTTCGCCTACGACGACGCCGGCTCCGGCTTGCTGTCCGACGTGACCTTCTCGTTGCCGGTGGGCGTGACCGCGGCCCTGGTCGGGCCGACGGGTGCGGGCAAGTCGACGTTGCTGCAGGTGATCGCCGGCCTGCACGAGCCGTTGTCCGGTTCGGTGTCGGCTGCCGGCCCGGTGGCCTTGGCCTTCCAGGAACCGTTCGTGTTCGCCGACTCGGCTCGGGCCAACGTGACCATGGGTTCGCCGACGTTGTCTGCCGTCGACGTCGCCCATGCCGCGGCCGTGGCCCAGGCCGACGAGTTCGTCGACCGGTTGCCGGGCGGCTGGGATGCGGTGATCGGCGAGCGCGGGGCCACGTTGTCGGGCGGCCAGCGACAACGGCTGGCGCTGGCCCGGGCTCTGGCTCGCCGGCCGGCGTTGCTGTTGCTCGACGACGCCACCTCGTCGGTCGACCCGGCCACCGAGGCCGCCATCCTCACCGGCCTGGCCGACGCCTTCGCCTCGACCACGACGCTGGTGGTGGCGTCGCGACCATCGACGATCGCCTTGGCCGACATCGTGCTGTACCTCGAGGCCGGGCGGTTGATCGCCTACGGCCCCCACGCCGAGCTCCTCCAGTCGACGCCCGGTTACGCCGCCCTGGTCGAGGCCTACGAACGCGAGCGGGCGTCATGAGCGACACCTCGGGCGGTATCCGTAAGTCGGACGGGCAGACCACCTTCGATGTTCTGCGGCGTGGGTGGAAGGCCAGCCCCGAGTTGCGGAAGGGCGCGGCGCTGACGTTGCTGCTGGCGTTGATCGGCGCCGGCGGGCAGTCGGTGCTGCCGATCCTGATCCAGCAGATGCTCGACCGTGGCCTGGTCGAGGGGAAGATGCAGCCCCGGGCGCTGGGCGTGCTGGGCGGGCTCGGGTTCCTGCTCGTGACCGGGACGGCGGTGGCGTCGTGGTCGACACGAAAACGGTTGGTGCGGGCCGGCGAGGACGCGCTGTGTACCTTGCGCACGAACGCCTTCCGCCACATCCACAAGCTGAGCCTGGCCACCCAGACCGACGAGCGCCGGGGCGCTCTGGTGGCTCGGGTGACGAGCGACGTCGAACAGCTCAGCCAGTTCCTCTCGTGGGGCGGCATGTCGTGGCTCGTCAACACCGCCATCATCCTCAGCGTCGCCGTCATCATGGCCGTCTACGACTGGCGCTTGGCGTTGGTGGCCATCGTGGTCGTGCTGCCGATGGTGCTGGTGCTCAACGCGGTGCAACACAAGATGGCATCGCGCTACAACCTCGTGCGCACCCGCATGGCCGAGCTGCTGACGGCGGTGTCGGAGACGGTGATGGGCGCGCCGGTGATCCGGGCCTACGAGGCCGAGGCGGCCACGCGCGAGCGGGCCGTGGGCGCGATCGTCAACCACCGCAAGGCCCAGATCCGCGCGGGGTGGATGTCGGCCGCGCTGTTCCCGTCGGGCGAGCTGTTCTCGGTGCTGACGGTGGCCTCGGTGCTGGTGGTCGGCGTGTGGTTGGGGCCCAGCCACGGGCTGACGGCCGGCGAGGTGGTGGCCTTCATCTTCCTGGTGAACCTGTTCCTGCAGCCGGTGGCCGAGTTCACCGACATCGTCGACCAGACGCAGACGGCGGTGGCCGGGTGGCGCCGCATCCTCGACCTGCTGGAGACGCCCGTCGATCTTCCCGACCCGGTGCCCGGCGTGACGCTGGCCGGCGGCGCGCCCGAGATCATCCTCGACGACGTGTGGTTCCGGTACCGGGAGACGGGCGAGCTGGTGCTCCACGGCATCAGCGCCAAGATCGCCGCCGGGTCGACGATCGCGCTGGTGGGCGCGACCGGTTCCGGCAAGACGACGTTGGCCAAGCTGCTGGCCCGGCTGGCCGACCCGACCGAGGGCCGGGTGCTGGTGGGTGGCGTCGACCTTCGTGACGTGGCCGCGTCGTCGCTGCGGCGCACGTTGGTGATGGTGCCCCAGGAGGGGTTCCTGTTCGACACGACGGTGGGCGACAACGTGCGCTTCGGCCGTCCCGAAGCCAGCGACGACGAGCTCCTCGCCGCCTTCGCCGACCTCGGCCTCGACGGATGGCTCGACGGCCTGGCCAACGGGCTGGCCACGCCGGTGGGCGAGCGGGGCGACAGCCTCTCGGTCGGCGAGCGCCAGTTGGTGTCGCTGGCCCGGGCCTATCTGGCCAACCCGGCGTGCCTGATCCTCGACGAGGCCACTTCGGCCGTCGACCCGGCCACCGAGGTTCGCCTGGCCCGGGCGGTCGACAGCCTCACCGAGGGACGAACCACCATCGCCATCGCCCACCGCCTCTCGACGGCCGAGCGGGCCGATCAGATCCTCGTCATGGACGGCGGCCGCCTGGTCGAGTCGGGCACCCACGCCGACCTCGTCTCCGCCGGCGGCGTCTACGGCCACCTCCACGACCGCTGGCTCGACGTCACCGGCACCATCACCGCCGGCTGACGGCGGGGGGGCGGGTGGCCCCCGCCCCCCGCGCCGCTTTCGCACAACGGGGTGCCCCCAGACCGGCACAAGTGTACAAAACGAGCAAGAGCGCGCCCGGCCCCGCCGCGCTTTCGGCCACGAGCGCGTGCCCAGGCGCGCGCAATT
>JAXDPV010000153.1:0-5176 GCA_034668185.1 Actinomycetota bacterium | reverse complement strand
GTCCTCGTCGAGGACGCGTGGCAGGGGCAGGGCATCGGCGCCCGGCTGGTGCGCCGCCTGGCCCGCCTGGCAGAGTCCCGGGGCATGACGGTCTTCACCTCCACGATCCTCGGCGACAACCGGGCGGCGTCGGGCCTCCTGCACGCGGTCGACGCCCACCCCGACGTCCACGTCGAGGCCGGCGAGCTGGTCGTGCGCTCGACCATCGTGGCGTGAGCGGACCCACCGACGCGGCCAAGGACTTCGAGGAGCGGGGGAGGGGCAAGCTCCCCGGCTTCCTCGGCATCGAGGTGCTCGAAGCCGAGCCGGGCGCCGGGCGCACGGTGCTGCGCCTCCCGGTGAAGACCGAGCTCCTCGCCCCCAACGGGTACCTCCACGCCGCCGCGGTCGTCGCCCTGGCCGACACCGCCGCCGGCTACGGGTGCGTGCGCTCGCTGCCCGAGGGCGCGGCCGGCTTCACCACCATCGAGCTCAAGTCGAACTTCCTCGGCACGCTGACCGAGGGGGCGCTGCGGTGCGAGGCCACCATGGTCCACGGCGGCCGGACGACCCAGCTCTGGGATGCCACCGTCACCGACGAGGCCACGGGCAAGGTGCTGGCGCTGTTTCGTTGTACCCAGCTCGTGTTGCGGGCGTAGTCGTCACGGGCCATGACGGCCTGGCCCGGTCGCGTCAATTGCCGCCGCCGGCGTCAAGGAGCCCCGGCTCGACACCGACCGAAAACCCATGCGCCGCGCCGCCACCGCCCGCCCGCGGGACGAACAAGGCTTCACCCTGGTCGAGCTGATGGTGGTGGTCTTGATCATCGGGGTCCTGCTCGGCATCGCCATCCCGTCGTTCCTCTCGGCCAGGAGCCGGGCCAGCGACCGCCTGGCCCAGACCTCGCTGCGGGTGGCCCTGACCAACGCCAAGTCGCTCTTCAGCGACACGTCGTCGTACCTGCCGGCCGACCGTGCCGGGCTGGCGGCGGTGGAGCGGGGGGTCGACTTCATCGACGCCTCGACGGCCTCGGACGACGGCCGTTCGGTGTCGGTGGCCTCGACCAGCGCCACCTCGTGGGTCGCGGCGGCGTGGTCGAATTCGGGCAAGTGCTTCTTCCTCTACGACACCGGCGGCACCGAGCCGACCAAGTTCCTGGCCGCCTCCGACGTCGATTGCAGCGCCTCCGCGGGCGCCGCCAACGTGAGCCGGTTCAACACCGACGGCTGGGCTTGAACTCCACCCTTGACAGCGCTGTAATTACGGTATTGTAATTGAGGCACACCGTATGTCGCGGTACGACGGCGCACCCAACACAAGATGTTGTGGTTGGCTGGCCGCCGCGGAAGGTCGAGGAGAGTAGAAATGGCACTGGCACCGGAACGGATGGGGATCGGCATCCGCCGCCACTTCACCACCGAAGGGGTCCACCCCTACGACGAGGTGGCCTGGGACCGGCGGGATGCGGTCATCACCAACTACCGCGACGGTGTCGAGGCGTTCAGGCAGGACGGCGTCGAGGTGCCGGTCGACTGGAGCGTCAACGCCACCAACATCCTCAGCCAGAAGTACTTCCGGGGGACGCTGGGCACGGCCGGCCGTGAGTCGTCGCTCAAGCAGGTGGCCGACCGGGTCGCCGACACCATCACCGCGTGGGGTGTGAAGGACGGCTACTTCGTCGACGACGCCGAGGCCGAGGCCTTCAACGCCGAGCTCAAGCACCTGATCGTCACCCAGAAGGCGGCCTTCAACTCGCCGGTGTGGTTCAACATCGGCGTGGCCGGGGTGCCCCAGCAGGCCTCGGCGTGCTTCATCCTCGCCGTCGAGGACTCCATGCGCGAGATCCTCAACTGGTACGTCGAGGAGGGCACGATCTTCAAGGGCGGCTCGGGCTCGGGCATCAACCTGTCGAGGATCCGCTCGTCGGTCGAGCACCTCGAGGGCGGCGGCACCGCGTCAGGCCCGGTGTCGTTCATGCGGGGCGCCGACGCGTCGGCGGGCACCATCAAGTCGGGCGGCAAGACGCGGCGGGCGGCGAAGATGGTCATCCTCAACGTCGACCACCCCGACATCGAGGACTTCATCTGGTGCAAGGCCATCGAGGAGAAGAAGGCCAGGGCGCTGGCCGAGGCCGGCTTCGACATGGACCTCGACGGCAAGGACAGCCACTCGATCCAGTACCAGAACGCCAACAACTCGGTGCGGGTCACCGACGAGTTCATGCAGGCGGTGGTCGACGGGCGGGAGTGGGAGCTCAAGGCCGTCACCACCGGCGAGGTCGTGCGCACGCTGCCGGCCCGTGACCTCTTCCATCAGATCGCCAAGGCGGCGTGGGAGTGCGCCGACCCCGGTATGCAGTTCGACACCACCATCAACCGCTGGCACACCGCCCACGCCACCGGGCGCATCAACGGCTCGAACCCGTGCAGCGAGTACATGCACCTCGACAACTCGGCGTGCAACCTGGCGTCGCTGAACCTGCTCCGCTTCCTCGACGAGGACGGCACCTTCGACGTGGCCGGCTTCACCGCCGCCACCGAGGTCGTGTTCACCGCCCAGGAGATCCTGGTCGGCAACGCCGACTACCCGACCGAGCGCATCGCCGAGACGTCCCGCCGCTTCCGCCAGCTCGGCATCGGTTACGCCAACCTGGGCGCGCTGCTGATGGCCCAGGGCATGGCCTACGACTCCGAGGACGGCCGGGCGTGGGCCGCGGCCATCACCGCGCTGCTGACCGGCACCTCGTACGCGGTGTCGGCCCGGGTGGCGGCCCGCATGGGGCCCTTCGCCGGCTACGCCGAGAACAAGGAGCACATGCTGCGGGTGCTGCGGATGCACCGCGACGAGGTGGCCAAGATCGACGAGGAGCGGGTGCAGACCTCGCTGCTCGACGCCGCCCAGGAGGCGTGGGAGGACGCCGTCGAGTACGGAGAGCAGTACGGCGTGCGCAACTCCCAGGCTTCGGTGCTGGCCCCGACGGGCACGATCGGCCTGCTGATGGACTGCGACACCACCGGCATCGAGCCCGACCTCGGGCTGGTGAAGATGAAGAAGCTCGTGGGCGGCGGGACGATGTCGATCGTCAACCAGACGATCCCCCGTGCGCTGCGCCGGCTCGGGTACTCGCCGGCGCAGGTCGAGTCGATCATCGCCTACATCGACACCAACAAGTCGCTGCTCGACTCGCCCGACCTGGCGCCCGAGCACCTGTCGATCTTCGCCTGCTCGATGGGCGACAACACCATCGACTACATGGGCCACGTGCGCATGATGGCCGCGGTCCAGCCGTTCATCTCCGGCGCCATCTCCAAGACGGTGAACTGCCCCGAGACGACCACGGTCGAAGAGCTCGAGCAGCTCCACATCGAGGCGTGGAAGATGGGGCTCAAGGCGGTGGCCATCTACCGCGACAACTGCAAGGTGGCCCAGCCGCTGTCGACGGTGAAGAAGGACGTTCCCGCGGTCGGGCCCGAGGCCCACGACGCCGAGCTGGCCGAGAAGGTGGCGGCTCTGGAGGCGGCGTTGTCGTCGCAGACGACCGTGGTCGTCAAGCAGCCGATCCGTGAGCGCCTTCCCCGGCGCCGTCGGTCGTACACGTTCGCCTTCCGGCTGGCCGATTGCGAGGGCTACGTCACCGTCGGCGAGTACGAGGACGGGCGGCCCGGCGAGGTCTTCATGAAGGTGTCGAAGCAGGGTTCGACGTTGGCCGGGATCATGGACGCGTTCTCGATCTCGGTCTCGTTGGGCCTCCAGCACGGCGTGCCCCTGAAGACGTACGTCTCGAAGTACACCAACATGCGCTTCGAGCCCGCGGGCATGACCGACGATCCTGAGTTGCGCATCGCGTCTTCGTTGGTCGACTACATCTTCCGCCGGCTGGCGGTCGACTACCTGCCCAAGGCCGAGCGCCTCGAGCTCGGCATCCAGACCACCGGCGAGCGTATGCAGCCGACGTTGCCCGGCGTCGACGAGGCCCTCACCAAGGACGAGTCCATCGTCGAAGCCGAAGGCCTGGCTGCGGTCGCCCCCGAGTCCGTCGTCGACGTCCGCTCCGCCTCGCCGTCGCCCGCGGTCGTCCACTCCGACGCCCCCTTCTGCGGCCAATGCGGCGTCCAGATGCAGCGCGCCGGCTCCTGCCACGCCTGCCCCTCCTGCGGCACCACCAGCGGCTGCTCGTAGTCCGCTCGTTTGGGCGCGCTCACTTCGGTATAGCGAACTGAGCGCGCCCAAACGTCGGCGGCTCTGCAAGGCTGGGGCACGATGCGCCTTGGCCTCGTGTCCGACATCCACGGCAACGGCATCGCCCTCGACGCCGTGCTGGCCGACGGCAAGGAGCAGGGCGTCGACGAGTGGTGGGCCCTGGGCGACCTGGTGGCCATCGGCGTCGAGCCCGCGACGGTGCTGGAGCGGCTGACGAACCTCGACAAGCCGGTGCGCTTCGTGCGGGGCAACACCGACCGTTACGTCGTCAACACCGGCGACCGACCGCCGCCGTTCGCCGACGACGCCAGGGCCGACCCCACGCTGGTCGAGCTCCACGCCACCATCCACGCCTCCTTCTCGTGGACGGCCGCCTACCTCGAGGGCCGAGACCGGGGCTGGCGGCAATGGCTCGCCGACCTCCCCGACGAGCAGCGGACACAACTGCCGGACGGCACCCGCGTCCTCGGCGTCCACGCCTCACCGAAATCGGACGACGGCCCCGGCATCAACCCGTACATCCCGGCCGCCGTCCTCGACCCGCTGCTCGACGGTAGCGACGCCGACCTCGTCGTCGCCGGCCACACCCACGTGCCCACCGACCGCACCGCCTGCGACGGCCGCATCCGGGCCGTCAACCTCGGCAGCGTCAGCAACCCCATCACCCCCGACCTGCGGGCGTGTTACGTCGTCATCGACGCCGACGAGCACGGCCACCGCGTGCAACACCGCCGGGTCGCCTACGACCACGACGCCGTCCTCGCCCGCATCGCGGCGTCGAGCCACCCCGCGGCCGACTACATCTCCAGCTTCCAGCGGGGCGACCACGTCATGTTCGAGAGCGACCTCTGAGCACGTCGAGCATCCAGCGGGCGGCCTCGGCCTCGTCGGTCGGCGCCGCGCCGAGCGAGGCCCGGGCGGCGGCGGTCTTGTCGGCGCCGATGCGCAGCTCGCGGTCGTCGAGCAGCTTGGCCACGAAGTCGGTCGTGAACTCGGG
>JAXDPV010000152.1:0-9977 GCA_034668185.1 Actinomycetota bacterium | reverse complement strand
CCCCGCGCCGACTCCCACGCGCGCCCAGGTAAACGTATCGTGTGTAGACGCATCGTGGGCGGTCCGTGAAGATCGCGCCCGTGCCCACGGCCCAACCCCGGCGTCGCCAGACCAACCGCAAGCAGCTCTTGGGTGAGCGCGTGCGCGCCTACCGCCTCGAGCTCGGCATCTCCCAAGAGGGGTTGGCCGACCGCTGCGGCCTCCACCGCAACTACATCAGCAGCATCGAGCGGGGCCAGGTCAACGTTTCCTTCGAGAACCTGGTGACCCTCGCCGTCGGGCTCGGCATCGACGTCGGCGAGTTGGTGGCGTCGATCACCTGACCCGCGGGCCGGCCACGCAGGTAGGCGGCCACCGCGGCCAACGCCACCACTGCGTTGACGAGCAGGATCGGGCCGGAATCGTTCGACAGCGCGCCGGCGACGCCACCGGCCAGGCCGCCGACCAACGTCGCGGTCCATGCCCGGCCGGGCGGCGCGAGCTCGGGCGGCAGCAGGGTCCGCCGGTTGCGGTAGGCGAACACCACCACCAGGCAGGCGATGGCCAGGGCCACGGCGTTGGCCGGGTCGACGAGCACGCCGAAGGCCAGCTCGTACCGCCGGGCCACCAGCTCCCACAGCTCGCGGCCGCCCGAGGCGCGGGTGAGGTTGTTGGCCAGGTGGCCGCCGCCACCGAAGACGAGGTCGGCGGCGATGAGCAGTCCGACGGCGGCCACGGGAACGGCCGCGATCGCCAGCAGCAGGGCCGGCCGTGGGCGGACGGAACGGGTGGCCAGGCCGGCCACGGCGAAGGCGGCCGAGATCGTGACCACGCCCCCGACGTCGGCACCGAGGCGGCCGGCGCCGACCACCCCGGCGAGGAAGACACCGCCCACGGCGTAGGCGAGGCGGCGGCGTTTGGTGGCGGCGGCGGCGATGCCGGCGAGGAGCAGGATCGGCAGGATGGGCTCGACCTCGTTGGAGATGCCGTAGAAGCGGTTGCCGGTGGCCACGCTCGGGCCGAGCACCGAGCGGGTGAGGAGGTGCCCGCCGGTGGCCAGGTCGACGGTGATCATGGCGATGCCGGCGACCGCGGGCACGAGCGGGCCGCGCGGCCAACCGACGAGGCGGTCGGTCAGCGCGGCCGCAGCGAGCGCGGCCGCAGCGATGGCCAAGGTCTCCATCGACCCCGACCTGATGGCGAGGGGTGCGGCCGCCAGCGCCGCCGCCGGCCACCACAACAGGCCGAGGCCGGCGAGGCGCAGGGCCGGCGGGGCCGCCCGCTTGATGCCGATGACGGAGCCGGCCGCGAGGAAGAAGAGGAGCGCGCCGAGCACGACGGTTCGCAGCGACCCGGCCTGCCGGCCCGAGCGGATGTCGTGCCAGCGGCGGCGGGCGTCCTCGAGCCTCGGGGCGTTGGCCGTGGTCGTGCCCTCGGTGGTGATCACCTGGCCCCGCATGTGGGCCGGGACCTTCAGCCCGAGGTGGTGCAGCGCGGTCGGGGCGACGTCGATGAGCGACACCAGCCCCGGTTGCCTGGTCGTGGTCGAGTCGAGCCGCCCTCGACCTTGGCCAGCGATGCCGATGGGGGTCTGGTTGAAGAAGCGGCTCGGCGTCTTCGAACCCACCGCCTGGTCGGGGGGCGTCGGCGGGAGGTGGACGACGACGAGGAGGTCGCCCGGCCGCTTGGCCGCCAGCAGCCCGGCGATGTCGTCCATGCCGGCATCGCCGCCCGGCAACTCGACGACCACAAGCGGGTGGCGGGCGGCGGCCTCGCCGGTACGGGCCACGAGCGAGGTCGGGTCGCCGAGCGCTACCTCTTCCACGGTGCCGTCGCGGCCGGCGGCCATCGCCGCGGCCGCGGGTGCGCCGTCGATGCCGACGAAGGCCCCGCCACCCGGGATGGAACTTGCGAGCAGGCCGGGCACGATCGTGACCGAGGCCCGGTGGGCCCGGCGCGCGATCGCCGGCCAACCCGCGACGACGCCGGCGTCGAAGGCGAGGGTCGGCGTCGGCGAGCCGTAGAGGGCGGCCGGTTGGCGGGTGCCCTGGGTGAGGTCGAGCACCGCCTGGTCGCGCTGGTACTCGCCTTGCGCGGTCGAGGCCAGGCCGACGGCGAAGCCCAGCCGTTCGAGCTCGCGCAGGAGGCGGTCCTGGGGCTCGTCACCCGCGTCGGCCGCGGGCCGCAGCGTGTCGGCCGGCGGGCTTGGAACGACCGCGATCACGACCGCGGCCGCGGGTCCGCTCGCCCACGCCGGCTCGGCACCGGCGATGCACGCCGCGGCCACCGTCACCATCGCCGCGACCGCGCCCAACCGGCGGGCGCGGGAGGTGACGGGCATCAACGCACACTACGTGGGCGCGACCCTCGACCCCGCCCCGACGTAGGCCGCGAGGTGCTCGCCGGTGAGGGTGGAGCGGGCGGCGACGAGGTCGGCGGGCGTGCCTTCGAAGACGAGTCGGCCGCCGTCATGGCCGGCGCCGGGGCCGAGGTCGATGATCCAGTCGGCGTGGGCCATGACCGCCGGGTGGTGCTCGATGACGATGACCGATTTGCCGGAGTCGACGAGCCGGTCGAGCAGGGCGAGCAGGTGCTCGACGTCGGCGAGGTGGAGCCCGCTGGTCGGCTCGTCGAGCACGTAGGTCCCGCCCGTGTCGCCCATGTGGGTGGCCAGCTTGAGCCGCTGGCGCTCGCCGCCCGACAGCGTCGTCAGGGGCTGGCCGAGGCTGAGGTAGCCGAGCCCGACGTCGGCCAGCCGCTCGAGGATGGCGTGGGCCGCGGGCGTGTCGGCCTGGCCACCGCCGGGGCCGAAGAACGCCGCGGCCTCGGTCACCGGCATCGCCAGCACCTCGCTGATGTCGCGGCCCCCGAGGTGGTGTTCAAGCACCGATGCCTGGAACCGCTTCCCCTCGCAGTCGTCGCAGGTGGTGGCGACGCCGGCCATCATCGCCAGGTCGGTGTAGATGACGCCGGCCCCGTTGCACGTGGGGCACGCGCCCTCGGAGTTGGGGCTGAACATCGCCGGTTTCACGCCGTTGGCCTTGGCGAAGGCCTTGCGGATCGGGTCGAGCAGCCCGGTGTAGGTCGCGGGGTTGCTGCGCCGCGAGCCGCGGATCGCGGCCTGGTCGATCGACACCACACCGTCGCCCGCGGGGATCGACCCCTGGACGAGCGAGCTCTTGCCGGAACCGGCGACGCCGGTGACGACGACGAGCACGCCGAGCGGGATGTCGACGTCGAGGTCCTGCAGGTTGTGCGCCGTCGCTCCCCGGATTTCGAGCGCGCCGGTTGGCGTCCGCACCGTCTCCTTGAGCGACGCCCGGTCGTCCAGGTGGCGGCCGGTGATGGTCGCGCTGGCCCGCAGCCCCTCGACGCTCCCCTCGTAACAGACGGTGCCGCCCGCCGACCCCGCGCCGGGGCCGAGGTCGACGACGTGGTCGGCGATGGCGATCGTCTGGGGCTTGTGCTCGACGACGAGCACGGTGTTGCCCTTGTCCCGCAGCCGCAGCAGCAGGTCGTTCATCCGCGCGATGTCGTGGGGGTGGAGGCCGATCGTCGGCTCGTCGAAGACGTAGGTCACGTCGGTGAGCGACGAGCCCAGGTGGCGGATCATCTTGGTGCGCTGCGCCTCGCCGCCCGACAGGGTGCCCGACGGCCGGTCGAGCGAGAGGTACCCCAACCCGATCTCGGCGAAGGAGTCGAGGAGGTGTTGCAACCCGGTGAGCAGCGGGGCCACCGACGGCTCCTCGAGCCCACGGACCCAGTCGGCTAGGTCGCTGATCTGCATCGAGCAGGCGTCGGCGATGTTCTTGCCCTTGATCTTGGAGGACCTCGCCTCCTTGCCGAGCCGGGTGCCGTCGCACTCGGGACAGGTCGCGAACGTCACCGCCCGCTCGACGAAGGCGCGGATGTGCGGCTGCAGCGAGTCGACGTCCTTGGACAGGAACGACTTCTGGATCTTCGGGATCAGCCCCTCGTAGGTGAGGTTGATGCCGTCGACCTTGATCTTGGTCGCCTCCTTGTAGAGCAGGTCGTGCAGTTCCTTCTTGGTGTACTTCTGGATCGGCTTGTCCGTGTCGAAGAACCCGCAGCCGCTGAAGATGCGCCCGAACCAACCGTCCATGCTGTAGCCGGGGATCGTGAGCGCGCCCTCGGCGAGCGACTTGGTGTCGTCGTACAGCGCGGACCGGTCGAAGTCGGTGACCGAGCCCATGCCCTCGCAGCGGGGGCACATGCCCCCGAGCCGGGTGAAGGTCGCCTTCTCGGTCTTCGTCTTGGCGCCCCGCTCGACGGTGATCGCGCCGCTGGCCTTCACCGAGGGGACGTTGAAGGCGAAGGCGCTGGGCGGGCCGATGTGCGGCTTCCCGAGCCTGCTGAAGAGGATGCGCAGCATGGCGTTGGCGTCGGTGGCGGTGCCGACGGTGGAGCGGGCGTCGCCACCCATCCGCTGCTGGTCGACGATGATCGCGGTGGTCAGCCCTTCGAGGACGTCGACCTCGGGCCGCGCCAGCGTCGGCATGAAGCCCTGCACGAAGGCGCTGTAGGTCTCGTTGATCAGGCGCTGCGACTCGGCGGCGATCGTGGCGAACACCAGCGAGCTCTTGCCCGAGCCCGAGACCCCCGTGAACACCGTCAGCCGGCGCTTGGGGAGTTCGACGCTGACGTCTTTGAGGTTGTTGACCCGCGCGCCGTAGACGCGGATCAGGTCGTGGTGGTCGGCGACCTTGCTCATCGTGTGTCCATCATGGCTTCGATCCGTGCTTGGCTCGGCTCCATGCTGCGCCGTTTCTTCACCAACCCTGACACCGGGGAGCTGGCGATCTTCCAGGTGCCCAACCTGCCGCTGGTGGTCTTCTTCGTGGCTGCATTCGTGCGCCGGGTCTTCCAACCCCACGGGGCCGTGGGCACCGCGGTGTCCGTCGTCGCCGGCCTGAGCCTGGCGTGGTGGTCGGTCGACGAGATCGCCAGGGGCGACAGCCCGTTTCGCCGCGTGCTCGGAGGGCTCGTGCTGATCGCGATGATCGCCGGCCTGCTCCTGCGCTGACCGGCCGGGAGCGGCCGGCGACCCGACGCGCTAGGAACTGGGTCGGGCCGACCGGCTTGCCCCTCAGGAGGACAGACCCATGGCGTTCATCCAGATCATCGAGTACAAGACGTCCCGGAGCGACGAGGTGGACGCCGCCCTCGACGCCTTCCTGGCCAAGACGGCCGGCACCCGCACCGTGTCGAGGGGTGTGCAGACCCGCGACCGGGACAACCAGGGCACCTACCTCCAGATCGTCGAGTTCCCCTCCTACGAGGACGCGATGAAGAACTCGGAACTGCCGGAGACCGGTGAGTTCGCGGCCCAGATGGCCACGTTGTGCGACGGCCCGCCGGTCTTCCGCAACCTCGACGTGCTGCGCGAGGACAAGAGCTAGCCCGCGCATTTCGCCAACCTCACACCGCCTTCTCACCTGGCTCTCATGTGAGGTGGTCCACGCTCGACGTCATGACCACCTCCTCTCCCGGAGGAAGCGCCGTGGCCGTCGCCATGCCCCGGCCGCTCCATCTCCCGGCCGTGTTGTCGTTCCGCTCGGTCCTGCTGGCCGGGGGAGCGGTGTTCGCCGTCCACCTGTTCCTCTCTCAAGCGGGGCTCGCCGGGCGGACGGTGGGCGCGCTGGCGGCGGCCAACCCGGCGTGGCTCGGGCTGGCGGCGCTGTGTTGCGTCGGCACGTACTTCGCCGCCGGCCTGGCCCAGTTGGGCGCGGCGTCCATGCGCGTGGCCTACGTCGAGGCGGCCATGGTCCAGGTCGCCAGCAGCTTCGCCAACAAGGTGACGCCGGCGAGCCTCGGGGGTGCGGCCGTAAACGTTCGCTACCTGCAACGCGTCGGCCTCGCCCGCAACGACGCCTACGCCGCCGTCGCCCTCAACACCGCGGCCGGCGCCGTCCTCCACGTCACCGCCCTCGTCGTGGCCGGCATCTGCCTCGGCCGCGGTGGGTTCGGCATCTTCAACCTGCCGACGACGTCGCACCTCGTCCTCGGGTCGGCCGTCGTGGCCGTGATCGCGGTGGCGGTGTTCTCGTCGCCGATCGGCCAGCGGCGGCTGGTCCCGCCGCTTCGCCTCGGCGCGGCCGCGGTCGTAGCCACGTTGCGCCAACCGCGCAAGGCGGTCGAGTTGTTCGGCGGCTCGGCCGCGATCACGACGTTGTACGCGTTCGCCCTGTGGGCTTCGCTCCAAGCCACACACGGCGGGGTCTCGATCGGCAGCGTCGGCGCCGTCTACCTCGGCAGCGCGGCCGTCACCGCGGTGGCGCCGACGCCGGGCGGGATGGGTGCGATGGAGGCGGCCCTGGTTGCCGGGTTCACCGGGTTGGGCGCGGCCGCCGGCCCCGCGCTGGCGGGCGTGCTCGCATTCCGGTTGGTGACCTTCTGGCTCCCGATCCTCCCGGGCTGGGTCGTGTTCAGGCGGCTCGTCCAGGAGGGCGTGTTGTGACGTCGGACGTGAGGGTGCCGCGGCTGTCCATCACCAGCAGGGCGACGAGGGCGGGCACGAAGATCAGCGCGCCGATGGCCAGGCTGGCGAGCATGGCGGTCAGGGTGGCGCGGCTGCCGGCGGCCTGTTCGATGGTGAGCCCGCCCACGAGCACCTGGGGGTACTGGCCGGCGGCCCAACCCCAGACGACCGCGGCCACCGCGGCGACGGTGGCGACCCGGGCCGCGGGATAGCGCGCCCGCAGGACAAGCCCGACCGAGGCCAGGCCGGCGACCACCGACGCGCCGAGGAGCGGCCGGCCCCGTCCGGTGAGCCCGGCATAGAGGATGGGGGCGTCGGCCCGGAGGACGAAGATGCCGGCCAGCGCGATCGTTCCGGCGGTGACCGCGGCGAAGAGGGCGAGCCTTCGGTCCCGGGCCGCAAGGACGGCGTCGCCCCGGCGGTCGGCGTCGGTGGCGAGGAACACCGCCGCGATGTAGGCGCACGTGGCCACCGCGAGGGTGCCACCGAGCATCGACGTCGGGTTCACCCACGACTCGAAGGCGTCGATCCCGTGGGGGGTCGCCGGCACGCGGCCGGAGGCGATGGCGCCGGCGACGGCACCGAAGAAGAACGGCGTGAGTACCGACGAAACCGCGAACGTGGCCCCGAAGAGCCGGCGGGCCCGATCGCCCACGACCGACTTGCGAAAGGCGAAGCCCGCACCCCGCAGGATGATGCCCACGGCGGCTGCGGTGAGCGGAACGTAGAGGCTCGACATGATGGGGGCGAAGGCGCGGGGGAACCCGGTCCACAACACGACCAGGACGAAGACCAGCCACACGTGGTTCGCCTCCCACACCGGGCCGATGCTGCGCTCGATGAGCCGGCGTTGGCGATCGCCGCGGCGGGCGGTGCCGGCCAGCAGGTCCCAGAACCCGGCGCCGAAGTCGGCCCCGGCGAACACCGCGTACAGGGTGACGGCCACCCACAGCACGGCCAGCGTGACCTCGGCCAGCGTCATCGGCCCGAACGCGCCAGGCGCCGCAGGACGTAGACGGTCCCGACCGTGAGCGCGGTGTAGACGACGACGAGGGCGTAGTAGCCGAAGCGGATGCCCGGCGCGGTGGTGACGGCGTCGCCGACCCGCATCACCCGGTAGACGATCCAGGGCTGGCGGCCGACCTCGGTCGTGACCCATCCGGCTTCGAGGGCCACCACCGCCAGAGGACCGGCGACCACCGCGCAGCGGAGGAACCACCGGGACTCCGGAAGGCGACGGCGCCGCCGCCACGTCACCGCGAACCACGCGCCCAGGGCCAGCAGGCCGGTACCGATGGCGACCATGGTCTGAAAGGCCATGCGGACGACGGCCACCGGCGGGCGCTCGCCTGGCGGCACGCTGGCCAGGCCGATGACCTCGGCGTCGGGATCGTGGTGGGCGAGCAACGACAACGCCCGCGGTATCTCGACCCCGTAGCGGACACGACCGTCGACGTAGACGCCCCCGATGGTCAACGGCGCACCCCGCTCGGTCTCGGCCAGGCCTTCGAGGGCGGCGAACTTCACCGGTTGGCGGTCGGCGAGGAACCGGGCGGCCCAGTCGCCGACGCCGATCTGGAAGGGCGTGACCGCCGCGGCCATGGCGAACGGCAGGAGGAACCCGAGGCGGTGGTACCGGTCCGTCCGCCCCCGCAGCATGGCGGTGGCGTAGACCGCGGCGGTGGCGAACCCGGCGACCATGAACGCGGCCAGGATCATGTGCGTCGTCTGGGGCGGCGTGGCCGGGTTGAACAGCGCGGCCCACGGGTCGACGCCGATCACCTCGCCGGTCGAGAGGTAGTGCGCGACGTCGAAGCCGCGGGGCTGGTTCATCCACGCATTGGCGGTGACGACGAACCACGCCGAGGCCACGCCGGCCACCACGATGGGCACGCCGGTCAGCACGTGGACCTTCGGGGTCAGGCGTTCCCATCCGTACAGGTAGAGGCCGACGAAGATCGCTTCGACGAAGAAGGCGATCGCCTCGATCACGAAGGGAAGGCCCCAGACGTCGCCGAACGTGCCCATCAAGCCGGGCCAGAGGATGCCGAACTCGAACGAGAGAATGGTCCCCGAGACGGCGCCGACGGCGAAGAGGACAGCGAGGGTGTTCGACCAGCGGCGGGCCAGCGCGAGCAGGTCGGCGTCGTCGCGCCGCCGGCCCACGGCCTCGGCGGCCACGACCAGCGCGGGGAACCCGACGCCGAAGCAGGCGATCACGATGTGCCACCCGAGCGAGAGCGCCATCTGCTGACGGGCAGCCCAGAGGTCGCCCATCGTCAGCCGGCCTCCAGCGGGATGGTGACGGTCAGGGAGGTGCCCGTGCCGCCGCCGCTGGAAACGTCGAGGCGCCCGCCCAGGGCCTCGACCCGATCGCGCAAGCCGACAAGACCCGATCCCTTGGTGGGGTCGGCACCACCCATGCCGTCGTCGCGAATCTCGATGCGCAGGTCGGCGTCGCCGGCGTCGACCTCGACCCGCACGACGGACGCGCTGGCGTGCTTGGCCGCGTTCGTCAGCGCTTCCGATACGACGTAATAGGCGACGACCTCGACGGGCTCTGCCAGTCGCCGCTCGTCGTGCAGGTCGAGCTCGACCGGGACGGCCGATCGGCGGGCCAGCCCCCTCAGCGCCGGGCCCAGCCCTCCCTTGGAAAGGATGGCGGGGTGGATGCCGCGGGAGATCTCGTGCAGGTCGGCCAACGCCTCGGTCAGGCCCGTGGCGACGCGCGTCAACTGGGCGTCGAGGTCGCCGAGCCCGGGTGGGACCGCTCGCTGGGCCACGCGCAGGTCGAGGCCGAGGGCGACGAGCCGCTGCTGGGCGCCGTCGTGGAGGTCGCGCTCGATGCGGCTGCGGGCGTGGTCGGCGGCCGCCACGATGCGGGCGCGGGACGCCTTGAGCTCCGCCTGGCTGTTGGCGTTGGCAATGGCGGTGGCCACCAGCTCGGTGAACTCGGCCATGTGTCCTTCGGTCTCGACCGATACCTCCGCCGCGCTCGACCAACCCGCGACCATGACGCCCCACACGCTCCCGTCGACGACCACGGGCGCGGCCACCGTCGACTCGCGGCTGGCGGACCGGCCGCTGGCCATGACGATCCCGGCCAGGTCGTCGCTTCCGCTGGTCGTGTGGGTACCGGCTTGGCTTCGGCCGGCGACGACGGTCGTCGCGATGCCGTCGGCGTCGCAGCGCAGGAGGTAGGTCCATTCCGCCCCGAGGAGCTCGGCCACCTCGGCCACGACCACGTCGAACACCTCGTCGGATGAAGCGCCGCCGGCGACGAGGGTTGCCACCCGCCGGAGCCCGGCCTGCTGTTCGAACAGCAGGCGGAGGGCACCGGGGTCGAGGCCCATCGTCTGGCGCTTGACCCGCCGCGCCAGCGCGATGGCCCCGGTGGCGCCGAGGGCGAGGGCGATGCCGAGGAAGCCGGCGGCGTCGAGCACCAGGCTGAACAGCCGCCGGTTGATGTCGTCGGCGGAGATGGCCACGATGACCTCAC
>JAXDPV010000151.1:0-6139 GCA_034668185.1 Actinomycetota bacterium | reverse complement strand
CATCGGCATCAAGGGCCACCAGCCGACGTGGCACGTGCAGGAGATCGTCATGGGCGACCTCCGCCAGCAGTCGACCCTCGACGTGTCCGGCACCTTCCCGAAGGCGTGGACGAAGCTGCCCCAGGGCGACCCGCTCCTCGGCGACGCCACCGCCACCGCCGACAAGGTGCTGGTCCCGGCGGCGCCCGCGGCCCACGGCACCGCCCCGGCCCCCGTCACCCGCTTCGACCCGGTGTTCGAGAAGAACAGCGACTACGTACTCGTCGGTGGCTACGCCGTCGGCGGTCAGAACTGCTGGGTGCCCGGCGGCCACGTCTGCGGGCCGTCGAAGAAGGGTAACGACGGCACCAACCCGGTCGACAAGATCTTGAAGAAGCTCCAGCGGGGGCCGTTGCACAAGCCGCACTACGCCGTCGTGCAGGTCGAGCACGTGATCGACCAGGTCGACCTGGGCGGGGCCCCGGCCAAGCCCGCCCCCGACCCGACGCAGCCCATCGTCAACGTGGTCATGGAGCGCGACCAAGGCAACCTGCGGCTGCCCTCGACCGGCGTGGCCGTGTCGATGTCGATCGTCTTCGCGTTGGTGGCCAGGGCGCTCCACCGCCGCGACAAGGAGATCATGGCGGCCCGCCAGGCCGCACCGGCGCTCGGGTAGGGGGAGACGCGATGAACCAGTACCTGCCGATTCTCACGATGTTGGTGCTGGCCGTGCTGTTCTCCGGCCTGTCGTTCTTCGCCTCGGGCCTGCTCGCCCCCAAGAAGCCGTCGGCGGCCAAGGAGTTGCCGTACGAGTGCGGGATCGTGCCGAGCCGCGAGCCGGCCGAGCGCTTCCCCGTGCGCTTCTACGTGGTGGCCATGCTCTTCATCATCTTCGACATCGAGATCATCTTCCTCTACCCGTGGGCGGTGAGCTTCGGCGAGCTCGGCAAGTTCGGGTTCGTGGCCATGCTCGTGTTCGCTGCCATCGTCTTCATCTCGCTGCTGTACGAGATCGCCATGGGCGGCCTCGAATGGGGTTCGGTGAAGCGGGCCCGGGCGGCCGACGACGACGGCACCATCACCGCGCCCCGCACGTCGACGTCGTCCATCCGCCGGGTGGCGAACAAGCCAGAGGCGGCCTGACCGATGCCCGGCCTCGAAGACCTCCAGCACAACTTCCTCACCGGTCGTATCGAAGACCTGGTGAAGTGGGCCCGCCGCAACAGCGTGTGGCCCGCGACCTTCGGCCTGGCCTGCTGCGCCATCGAGATGATGGGCACGGGCGCGGCCAACTACGACCTGGCCCGCTTCGGCATGGAGGTTTTCCGGGCGTCGCCCCGCCAGGCCGACCTCATGATCGTGGCCGGCCGGGTGTCGCAGAAGATGGCCCCCGTCCTGCGCCAGGTCTACGACCAGATGATGGAGCCCAAGTGGGTGCTGTCGATGGGCGTGTGCGCCTCGACCGGCGGCATGTTCCAGAACTACGCCATCGTCCAGGGCGTCGACCAGATCGTGCCCGTCGACGTCTACGCACCGGGCTGCCCGCCCAACCCCGAGACGCTGATCCACGCCATCCTCACCCTGCACGCCAAGATCGCGTCGGGCGAGATCACCCAGCGGCGGGGAGCGACAGGTCGCGGGGCCGAGATCACCGTCGCCGCGGCCCACGCCAAGTGACGCCCGCCTTCCCCGCCCGCTCGGAGTACCTCGCCTTCATGGAGGGGCTGAAGGCCGACGGCTACGAGATGTGCATCGACCTCTGCGGCGTCGACTACCTCAACAACCCGAGCCGCCGGTTGCCCGAGGGCGTCGAGCCCGAGCGCTTCGAGGTGGTGGTCAACGTGCTCTCGCTCTCGAAGAAGGAGCGCCAGCGGGTGCGGGTGCAGGTGCCCGAGTCCGACCCCACGCTGCCCTCGCTGTTCAACGTGTGGCCCGGCACCGAAGCGATGGAGCGGGAGGCGTGGGACATGTTCGGCATCGCCTTCGACGGCCACCCCGACCTCACCCGCATCCTCATGCCCGAGGACTGGGAAGGCCACCCGCTGCGCAAGGACTACGCCATCGGCCGGGTGCCGGTGCAGTTCAAGGCCACCAACGGGCCGAGGTCGTCGTGACCAAGACCGGAGGATCGTGGACCGCGGAGACGTCGGAGGGCGCGCAGGAGCTGCACGGCCGCACCGAGACCGACCCTATGGAGCTGTTGCGGGAGGAGGGCGCGGCCCTGCGCCTGCCCGAGGGCCACGTGGTGTCGGCCGACGACGTCGCCATCGAGGTCGGCGAAGACGAGACCATGATCATCAACATGGGGCCCCAGCACCCCAGTACCCACGGCGTGCTGCGGGTGATGCTCGAACTCGAGGGCGAGACCGTCATCCGGTCGAAGCCGGTGATCGGCTACCTCCACACCGGCATGGAGAAGACGGCCGAAGACCTGATGTACATCCAGGGCTCGACCAACGTGACCCGGATGGACTACCTGGCCAACTTCTTCAACGAGTGCTGCTACTCGATGGCCGTCGAGCAGTTGCTGGAGATCGAGCTTCCGGCCCGGGCCGTCTGGATACGGATGTTGTTGTGCGAGCTGAACCGCATCTCGTCGCACCTGCTCTACATGGCCACCAACGGCATGGACCTCGGGTCGACGTCGATGATGATCTACGGCTGGCGCGAGCGGGAGCTGCTGCTGGCGTGGTTCGAGAAGGTCACCGGGTTGCGCATGAACTACAACTTCATCCGCCCAGGGGGCGTGGCCGCCGACCTGCCCGCGGGCTGGCGCGACGACGTGCTCGAACTGTGCTCGCTGCTGCTGCCCCGCTTCGACGAGTACGACGAGATGCTCACCGGCCAGCCGATCTTCCGCGAGCGCACCGAGGGCGTGGGCGTCATCACCGCCGAGCAGGCGATCGCGCTATCGGCCACCGGCCCGATCCTGCGGGCCACCGGCGTCGACTGGGACCTCCGCAAGGACGAGCCCTACATGTTCTACGACCAGCTCGACTTCGACGTCATCGTCGGCCAGTACGGCGATGCCTTCGACCGTTACGCCGTGCGCCTCAACGAGATGCGGGAGTCGATCAAGCTCGTGCGCCAGATCGTCGACCTCGTCCCCGCCGGCGACTACCGCATCCAGGACAAGAAGGTGACGCCGCCGCCCCGGGCCCGCATCGACGAGTCGATGGAGGCGCTGATCCACCACTTCAAGCTCTTCACCGAAGGCCTGCGGGTGCCCCCGGGCGAGACCTACGTCGCCGTCGAGGCGCCCCGGGGCGAGCTCGGTTGCTACCTCGTTTCCGACGGCGGCCCCAAGCCGTGGCGGCTGCACGTCCGGGGTCCGTCGTTCGCCAACCTGCAGACGTTGCCGGTCATGTTGAAGGGCGGCCTGGTCGCCGACGCCGTCGCCGTCATCTCGTCTTTGGACCCGGTCATGGGAGACGTTGATCGCTGATGGGCCGCTTGACCAAGGAAAACGTGGAGCGGGCGCGGGCGACCATCGGGCTCTATCCGCAGGCCCGCTCGGCGCTGATGCCGGTGCTCCACCTCTTGCAGGAGCAGGACGGCCACCTCACCGAGGACGGCATGGCCCACGTGGCCGAGCTCATCGGCATCACCCCCGCCGAGGTCTACGGCACCGCGACCTTCTACGACATGCTCTTCACCCATCCGGTGGGCAAGTACCTGGTGTCGGTGTGCACCAACATTGCCTGCCTGCTCAACGGCGGCTACGAGTTGCTGGAGCACGCCGAGGAACGGCTCGACGTGAAGCCGGGCGCGACCACCGCCGACGGCCTCTTCACCTTGGAAGAGGTCGAGTGCATCGGCCTGTGCGGCAACGCCCCGTGCCTGGCCGTCAACTGGCGCTTCTTCGGTGACGTCACCGACGACGACTTCGACGGGCTGGTCGACGACCTGAAGGCCGGTCGCCTGGCCGACACCGTCCCGCCCCACGGCACCCTCAGCCGCGTGCGCCGCAGCGTCGGGCTGCTCGCCGACAAGGGCGGCGACTGACCATGGCCACCTTCGTCGACCCCATCGTCACCCGCCGCATCGGCACACCCGAGTCGTGGACGCTGCGCTCGTACCTGGCCGACGGCGGCTACGAGGGGTTGCGCAAGGCGCTGTCGATGCCGCCCGAGGCCGTGGCCGCCGAGGTCGACGCCGCCAACCTGCTGGGCCGGGGCGGCGCCGGCTTCCCCGCCGGCCGCAAGTGGGGGATGTTGCGCAAGGCCGACCCCAAGTACCTCGTGGTGAACGGCGACGAGAGCGAGCCGGCCACCTTCAAGGACCACATGCTCCTCGAACAGGACCCGCACCAGATCATCGAGGGCACGATCATCAGCGCCTACGCCATCGGCGCGGCCCAGGTGTTCATCTACGTGCGGGGCGAGTTCGCCCTCGGCATCGAGCGCATGACCCAAGCCCTCAACGAGGCCTACGAGCACGGCGCCGCTGGCCACCGCATCTTCGGCTCCGACTTCTCGGTCGACGTCGTCATCCACCCGGGCGCGGGCGCCTACATCTGCGGCGACGAGACCGCCCTCCTCGAAAGCCTCGAAGGCAAGCGCGGCTTCCCCCGCATCAAGCCGCCCTACTTCCCTGCGGTGATCGGCCTCTACGGCGCCCCCACGATCGTCAACAACGTCGAGACCATGTCGAACGTGCCGTGGATCGTGATGAACGGCGCCGCCGCCTTCACCGCCATGGGCGAGCCCCAGGCCACCGGCACCCGCGTGTTCGCGGTGTCGGGCCACGTCAACAAGCCGGGCAACTACGAGGTCGAACTGGCCAAGAACACTTTTCGCGACCTCATCTTCGATCCCCGCTACGGCGCCGGCATCAAGGGCGGCCGCGAGCTCAAGGCCTTCATCCCCGGCGGCGCCTCGTCGTTCTGGTTCGGGCCCGACAAGCTCGACATGCCCCTCGACGAGATGAAGGTCAAGGGCGAGGGCGGCTCGATGCTCGGGTCGGGCTCGATCATCGCCATGGACGACCGGACGTGCATGGTACGGGCCTCGTGGCGGCTGGTGAAGTTCTTCGCCCGGGAATCGTGCGGCCAGTGCACGCCGTGCCGCGAGGGCAGCAACTGGCTCGAGAAGATCATGTACCGGATCGAGAACGGTTCCGGCCGCCCCGAGGACATCGACCTGCTGCTCGACGTGTGCGACAACATCTCGCCCGGGGTGCAGTGGCCGTCGAAGTGGCCGCCGGCCATGACGACGATCTGCCCCCTCGGGCCGTCGATCCCGCCGCCTATCGTCTCTGCCCTCGGGATGTTCCGCGACGAGTTCGAGGTCCACATCAAGGACGGCGCCTGCCCCTATGACTGACACGGCACCGGAGACCAAGACGACGGTCACCATCAACGTCGACGGCCGCGAGGTCGAGGCGCGCCCCGGCGAGATGATCATCGCCGCGGCCGAGCGCCACGGGACCTACATCCCCCGCTTCTGCTACCACCCGCGGATGCGGCCGGTCGGCATGTGCCGGATGTGCCTCGTCGACGTGAAGGGTCCGCGCGGCTTCAGCCTGCAACCGGCGTGTTTCATCGCGGTCGCCGAGGGTCAGGAGGTCGTCACCGATTCACCCGCCGTGAAGAAGGCCCAGGACGGCGTGCTGGAGTTCCTGCTGATCAACCATCCGCTCGACTGCCCGGTGTGCGACCGGGGCGGCGAGTGCCCGCTCCAGGACCAGACGCTCACCTTCGGGCCCGGCGAGACCCGCTTCGTCGAGGAGAAGCGGCACTGGGAGAAGCCCATCGAGCTGTCGTCGCTGGTGGCGCTCGACCGCGAGCGGTGCATCCAGTGCGACCGCTGCACTCGCTTCGCCGATGAGATCGCCGGCGACCCGCTCATCGAGTTCATGGGCCGCGGCGCGTGGACTGAGGTCAACACCTTCCCCGACGACCCGTTCTCGTCGTACTTCAGCGGCAACACCGTGCAGATCTGCCCGGTCGGCGCGTTGACGGCGAAGCCGTTCCGCTTCAAAGCGCGGCCGTGGGATCTGGAGAAGGAGGAGTCGACGTGCACGTCGTGCTCCTTCGGTTGCCGGGTCACGATCGAGGCGAGCCGCAACCACGTGCTGCGGTACGGCGGCGTCGACGTCGACCCGGTCAACTGGGGTTGGCTCTGCGACAAAGGCCGCTTCGACTTCGAAGCCATCGAGG
>JAXDPV010000150.1:0-23375 GCA_034668185.1 Actinomycetota bacterium | reverse complement strand
CAGGAGTACCGCGAGCACGAGGACCTGCCGAACTCGACCAACCCGGACGAGTGGCTGAAGATCGCCGGCAAGAAGGGCGAGCGGATCGTGTTCATGCGCATCCTCCTCAAGGAGGCCGAGACGGGCGAGCTCAAGGGCGGCAAGGCGATTGAGCGGGTAGGTACCGGGCCGTACCTGTAGGGTCGAATTCGTATGGCGCTGCGCAAGGTGTTCGGGCTCGAGACGGAGTACGGAATCCAGCAGCGGGGCGCGGGCGAGTCGAACCCGATCGCGGCGTCCTCGGTCCTGATCAACGCCTACGTCAACGAGCTCAACCGCAAGGTCGGGTGGGACTTCGAGGACGAGTCGCCGGGCAACGACGCACGCGGCTTCGCTCGGGAAGGGTCGATGCCGCCCGAGGTCGAGACCCACCTGGTCAACGCCGTGCTCACCAACGGCGCCCGCTACTACGTCGACCACGCCCACCCCGAGTACTCCTCGCCCGAGTGCTCGGACGCCAGGCAGATCGTGTTGTGGGACAAGGCCGGCGAGCGCATCCTCGCCCTGTCGATGGAGGCCGCGGCCCGGGCCCTGCCCAACGGCCAGGGCATCGTCGTCTACAAGAACAACTCCGACGGCAAGGGCAACTCCTACGGCACCCACGAGAACTACCTCATGGACCGGCAGGTGCCCTTCGGCCGCATCGTGCAACACGTCATGCCCCACTTCGTGACGAGGCAGATCTACTGCGGCGCCGGCAAGGTCGGCACCGAGGCGGCCTCGACCGGCGGCGTCGACGTCACCTACCAACTCTCGTCGCGGGCCGACTTCTTCGAGGAGGAGGTCGGCCTCGAGACCACGTTGAAGCGCCCGATCGTCAACACCCGCGACGAGCCCCACGCCGACGCCCAGAAGTACCGCCGCCTCCACGTGATCGTCGGCGACGCCAACCTGGCCGAGGTGGCCACGTTCTTGAAGGTCGGCGTCACCGCCATCGTCCTGTGCATGATCGAGGACGACGTCTTCGGCGAGAAGGACTTCTCGCTGGCCACGCCGGTGCAGGCCATCCGCAAGGTGTCCTACGACCTGTCGCTGTCGAAGCCCCTCGACCTGGCCAAGGGCGGCACCATGACCGCGCTGGAGATCCAGTGGGAGCTGTTCGACCTGGCCCGCAAGTATGCCGAAGATCGCGGCCTGGAGGCCGCCGGCGGGGCCGATGTCGGGGGCGAGGTGCTGCGGCGGTGGGAGGCCGTGCTCACCGGCCTGGAGACCGACCCGATGTCGCTCGCGACCCAACTCGACTGGGTGGCCAAGTACCGGCTGCTGGAGGCGTACCGCTACCGCCACGGCCTGGAGTGGACCGATTCCCGGCTGGCGGCCATGGACCTGCAGTACCACGACGTCAGGCCCGAGCGGTCGCTGGCCAACCGGGTCGGGCTCGAACGGCTGGTCACCGACGAGGAGGTCGCGGCCGCGGTCACCGAGCCCCCGACCACCACCCGGGCATATTTCCGGGGCAAATGCCTCCAGCGATGGGCATCATCCATTGCCGCCGCCAACTGGGACTCGTTGGTCTTCGACCTCGGGGCCGAGCCGCTGCGGCGAGTTCCGATGATGGAACCCCTTCGGGGAACGGCTGCCATTGTCGATACGTTGTTGGACGGATGTACGAGCCCGGCCGAGCTCATCGCCCGGTTGGACTCCTAGGAGGGCTGCAGGACCCATGGCAGAACGAGAGCAGAAGAAGAAGCCGGCACCGGCTCGCACCGAAGAGGTGGTCGAGGAGGATGTCGCCCCGGCCTCGCCCCAGGGCGAGAAGTTGAAGGCCGAGCTCGACGAGCTCCTCGACGAGATCGACGAAGTGCTGGAGGACAACGCCGAGGACTTCGTCCGCGCCTACGTCCAGAAGGGCGGCCAGTAACACCGCGGTCAGGCACTAGCGTGCGCACGCAATGACCCTGCCGATGTTTCCTCCCACCGAGGACCCCGGGCCGAGTTTCACCGCGCTGGTGCGGCGGGTCGACGGTGTGCCGCCCCCGTTGCCGGCCGTCGGTGGCGGCGGCGAGCCCGGCTTCGTGCTCACCCACGGCACCACCATCGCCGCCTTGCGCTATGCCGACGGCGTGGTCATGGCCGGCGACCGCCGGGCCACGGCCGGCAGCTCGATCGCCCACCGGGCCATGGACAAAGTCCACCCCGCCGACCGCTGGTCGGGCGTGGCCATCGCCGGCGCCGCCGGGTTCGCCCTGGAGATGGTCAAGGCGTTCCAGCTCGAGCTCGAGCACTACGAGAAGCTCACCGGCAACGTCTTGTCGCTCGAAGGCAAGGCCAACATGCTCGGCTCGATGGTGCGCCAGAACCTGCCCATGGCCATGCAGGGCATGGTGGTCGTGCCCCTGTTCGCCGGCTACGACACCCGCCGCCGCAACGGGCGCATCTTCACCTACGACCCCACCGGCGGCCGTTACGAGGAGACCGATTTCCACGCCGACGGCTCGGGCGGGCGCGACGCCCGCACCACCATCAAGCTCGGGTGGACCCAGGGCATGGATCGCGCCGCCTCCATCGAGCTGGCCGTGCAGGCCCTCTACGAAGCCGCCGACGAGGACTCGGCCACCGGCGGCCCCGACCCGGTGCGGGGCATCTACCCGACGGTGGCCACCATCACCGCGACGGGCTACGAAGAGGTGCCCGAGGCCGAGGTGGCCGAGCGCTTCGCGGCGTTGATCGAACGCAAGAACGCACAGGGGTTGCCGCGCTGATGGGTATGCCGTTCTACGTCTCACCGGAGCAGTTGATTGCGGACAAGGCCAAGTTCGCCCGCACCAACATCGCCCGCGGGCGTGCGCTGGTGGCCATGCAGTACGAGGGCGGGATCCTGCTGGCGGCCGAGAACCCGTCGAGCACCCTGCGCAAGATCAGCGAGATCTACGACCGCATCGCCTTCGCCGGCGTCGGCAAGTACAACGAGTACGACCAGTTGCGCCAGGGCGGTGTCCGGTATGCCGACCTCGAGGGCTGGAAGTACAGCCGTGAGGACGTCCACGCCAAGTCGCTGGCCAACGCCTACGCCCAGATCCTCGGCCAGTCGTTCACCCACGACATGAAGCCGATGGAGGTCGAGATCCTGGTGGCCGAGGTCGGCTACGACCCCGCCGACGACGAGCTGTACCACGTGCTCTACGACGGCGTCATCGTCGACGAAGAGCATTTCACCGTGCTGCCCACCGACAACGAGGCCCTGGCCGAACGGGTCAAGGAGGGGTTCGCCGACGGGTTGTCGCTGGGCGCGGCCTTCAAGGTGGCGGCCACGGCTTTGTCGGGCCCTGAGCGGGAGTTGGCGGCCGGCGACATCGAGGCCGCGGTGCTCGAACGGGCGGCCCGGCGACGTGCCTTCCGTCGCCTCGAAGCGCAGGAGCGCGCCGAACTGCTCGCCGGGTAGGTACGGTGGGCGCGTGGAGCGTCGCATCTTCGGCCTCGAGAACGAGTACGGCGTCACCTGCACGCTCCGCGGCCAGCGCCGCCTGAGCCCCGACGAGGTCGCCCGTTACCTGTTCCGGCGGGTGGTGAGCTGGGGCCGTTCGAGCAACGTCTTCCTGGAGAACGGCGCCCGGCTGTACCTCGACGTCGGGTCCCATCCCGAGTACGCCACCCCCGAGTGCGACTCGATCCACGACCTGGTCGTCCACGACAAGGCGGGGGAGCGGCGCCTGGAAGACCTGTTGATCGCGGCCGAGCAGCGGCTGCGGGAGGAAGGCATCCGCGGCGTCATCTACCTGTTCAAGAACAACACCGACTCGGCCGGGAACTCCTACGGGTGCCACGAGAACTACCTGACGTCCCGGCGTGACGACTTCGGCCACTACGCCGAGGTGCTGATCCCGTTCTTCGTCTCCCGCCAGATCTACGCAGGCGCCGGCAAGGTGCTGCAGACGGCCCGGGGCGCGATGTACTGCATCAGCCAGCGGGCCGAGCACATATGGGAGGGCGTGTCCTCGGCCACGACTCGTTCCCGTCCGATCATCAATACGCGGGATGAGCCCCACGCCGATGCCGAGCGCTTCCGCCGGCTGCACGTCATCGTCGGCGACTCGAACATGAGCGAGTACGCCACCTTCTTGAAGGTGGGGGCGACGTCGATCCTGCTGCGGATGCTGGAAGACCCGTCGGTGGTGCTGCGTGACATGACGCTGGAGAACCCCATCCGGGCGATCCGTGAGATCAGCCACGACCCCACGTGCAAGCGCAAGGTGCGGTTGGCCAACGGGCGTGAGCTGTCGGCGCTCGACATCCAGGGCGAGTACCTGACCCGGGCCCAGCGGTATCACGAGACCAAGGGGTTGTCGGCGTTGGAGGAGCAGGCGTTGGGGATGTGGGAGCACTGCCTGACCGGCCTGGAGAAGGACCCGATGTCGCTCGACAAGGAGTGCGACTGGGTCATCAAGCACCAGCTCATCGAGGGCTACCGGGAGAAGAACTCGCTTACCCTGACCCACCCCAAGGTCGCGCTGCTCGACCTGCAATACCACGACATCAACCGCAAGCGTGGGCTCTATTACAAGATGCAGGACAAGGGCATGGTCGAGCGCATGTGTACCGACGAGGAGATCGACATCGCCGTACACGAGCCGCCCCAGACCACCCGGGCCAAGCTCCGTGGCGAGTTCATCAAGCGGGCCACCGAGCGCCGGCGTGACTACACCGTCGACTGGGTCCACCTGAAGCTCAACGACAACGCCCAGCGCACCGTGTTGTGCAAGGACCCGTTCAAGTCCCGCGACGAGCGGGTGGAGAAGCTCATCGCTTCGCTGTAGTGCCCTCGTTCCGCAGTGGTGTCGTGACGTCGGTGCTGTCGGCCCGTGAGGGGCTGCAGCGGGTGTTGGTCGACGGCGAGCGTGCGTACGTGTTGACGGCCCTGGTCGGGTCGGTCGCGGTGGGCGACTCGGTGGTGGTGAACACCACCGCCGTCGAACTGGGGTTGGGGACGGGTGGGTGGCACGTCGTCCACTGGAACCTGAGCCGGTCGTCGTGGTCGTCGCCTGGCGGCGGCCACATCATGAAGCTGCGGTACACCTCGTTGCAGTTCGACGCCGGCGCGGCCGAGGAGTCGGACGCCTATGTCGAGTCGGGGCTCGACGGGATGCCGGTGGTGGCCTGCGGGCTGCACAGCCAGGTGGCCGCGGTGGCCGCGGCCTTCAAGGCCCACGCCGGGCCGACCAAGCGGCTGGTCTATGTCATGACCGACGGCGCCGCCCTGCCGTTGGCGTTGTCCGACCTGGTGGCGTCGTTGCTCGACGCCGGCCTGCTCGACGCCACCGTGACCGCGGGCCAGGCGTTCGGCGGCGACCGGGAGGCGGTCAACATGCACTCGGCCTTGGCCGTGGCCCGTTCGCTGGAAGGGGCCGACGCCGTCGTGGCCGGGATCGGCCCTGGCGTCGTCGGCACCGGGACGCGTCTTGGCCACACCGGCCTCGATGTGGTCTCGATCGCGCACGCGGCGTCGGCGTTGGGCGGCACCCCGATCGTGGCCGCCCGCTACAGCGACGCCGACCCCCGGCCCCGGCACCAGGGCCGCTCCCATCACACGGACACCGCCTTGGCGTTGCTCGCCTCGGCCGGCGTGGTTCCCTTGGTCCCCGACCCCGCCACCGAACCAACCCCCGACGCCGCCGCCCTGCTGGCCGCGGCCCACGTCGACGTCACCACCATGGGCCGTACCCCCGCCGACGACCCCGCCTTCTTCACCTGGCCCGCCGCCGCCGGCGCCGCCGCCGCCCGCCTCGCCTAACCCGCTTTCGCACACCCGGCCAACCCCCACCCGCTTTCGCACACTCGTGCCGCCCTGGCGGCACCTCAGTGTGCAGAAGCGCCCGCCGCCGCCTCGCTTTCGGCCACCAGCGCGTCGTATGGCGCGCGTTCGTGGCCGAAAGCAGTGGACCAAGCCCGCCCTGGGCGGGCGGGCTTTCGCACAATGGTGCCGGCCTGGCGGCACCTCAGTGTGCAGAAGCGGTCGGGCTTAGGGGAGCAGGGCACCGAGGGCCACGATGGTGACCCGAGCGGGGATGGCCATGGACGGACGCTAACGTCGGAGGCTCGTGACCGAAGCCCCGACCGAGGCGCCGATCCCTCCCTCGTCCATCCCGCCGCCCGAAGCGGCGGCGAGAGCGATGCGCAACGCCATCGAGTGGGTGGTGATCATCGCCGCGGCGCTGATCGTGGCCTTCGTGGTCAAGACGTTCCTGATCCAGGCCTTCTACATCCCCTCGGCCTCCATGGACCCCGAGCTCAAGGTCGGCGACCGGGTCCTGGTCAACAAGCTCAGCTACAAGGTCCACGACATCCACCGGGGCGACATCGCCGTCTTCGAACGCCCGCAATGCGACCTCACCGACCCGGCCATCAAAGACCTCATCAAGCGGGTCATCGGCCTCGGCGGCGAGACCGTCGAAGCCCGCAACGGCCACATCCTCGTCAACGGCACGCAGATCAACGAGGGCTACCTCCCCAAGGACCAGCGCACCGCCGACTTCGGCCCGGTCGACGTCCCCAAGGGCTACGTCTGGATGATGGGCGACAACCGGGAGAACTCCAAGGACAGCCGCTTCCTCTGCAACAACAGCCCCACGCCGATCGCCGAGAAGGACATCGTCGGCCGGGCCTTCGTCCGCATCTGGCCGATCAACTCGCTCACCTTGCTGTGAGCGCGAGCGCGTCGACCATCCGGTCGACGTGGTCGCTGAACACGCCGTCGAGCCCCATGTGCAACAACCCGAGCAGCACACGCTCGAACTGGGCGTCCCACCCGAAGCACACCCGGTCGAAGCGGTGGAACAAGGTCGCCAACCCCATCGACCAGTCGGAATGATGGAGGTTCACGGCGTCGACACCCGCCGAAGCCAAGTCGGCCGCCCGCCGCTCGCCACCCTCCTTGATGCGGCGCAGCCTGGTCGAGTCCACCAACCGCACCTCGTCCGACAACGACCGCCACGCCGCCACCTGCGACCAGTCGGGATGGCACAACCACAGCCGTGACAGCACGCCGGCACCGGCGGCCCGGGCCACCGAGATCACCGGACCGGCCGCGGCAGCCGACTTCACGTCGAGGCTCAGGTCGAACGACGTCCCGCACTCGGCGTACAACCCCTCCAACGTCGGGACCCACGGCGGCAGGTCGGCCAGCGGAACCGAAGACAACGGCCGCCGCCGCAACCCCGAACGCACCACCCCGTCGTGGTCGAGCACGGGCACGCCGTCCGAAGTCAGCCACACGTCCGACTCCAACCCGGTGGCCCCGAGCTTCAACGCCAGCCGGAAGGCCTCGATGGTGTTCTCGGGCGCATGGGCCCGGGCACCACGGTGGGCGAAGCCGATGGGCGGCCGGAGCAGCGAGTCCACCCCGCCATCATGGCCCGAGCCCGCCGGCCCCGGTTCAGGCCGAAGTACCCACCGACGACGACGCAACCCGCACGGGCCCGTCCTTGGGCAAGGTGAAGGCGAACCGGCTGCCCACGCCCAAGCGGGAGTCGCACCAGATCTTCCCGCCCTGCAACTCGACCAGCCGCCGGCAGATGTAGAGCCCCAGCCCGGTCCCGCCCTGGGTGCGAGTCGAGGACCCGTCGAGCTGGCGGAAGCGTTCGAACAACTGGGGGACGTCGCCCGAGTAGATGCCGGGCCCGTTGTCGTCGACCCGCACCTCCACGAACTCGTCCTGGTCGACGACGGTGATCGAGACCTCGCCCTCGGTGTACTTCAGTGCGTTGTCGAGCAGGTGGTTGAGGATCTGGTCGAACTTGGCCCGGTCGAGCTGCACCGGCACCGGACGGCGGGGCCTGGTGATCACCACCCGATCGCCGGCGAACTCGTCGAGCACCTGGCTGATGTCGATCGGCTGCAGGTCGAGCGAAGGATGGCGCGACTCGATCGACGACACGAACAGGAGGTCCTCGATCAACCGCTCGAGCCGGCCGGTGTTCGACGTCAGCGCGGTAAGGCACGTCTCCAACGAGGCCTCGTCGATGCGCGACCCCTTCATCGCCAGCATCTTGACGTAGCCCTTCACCACCGTCAGCGGCGTGCGCAACTCGTGGCCGATGACCGAGACGAAGTCGTTCTTGATCTTGTCGGTCTCGCGCTGCTTGGTGACGTCCTCCAGCACGAGGATGCGGCCGAGGTCACGGCCACCGGGAGCCCGCATCCGCCGGGTCGTGGCCAGGTACAACCGGTCGGGCGGCGTGCCCAGCAGCACCTCGATCTGGCCCTCGCCCTCCTCCTCGACCAACTGCTCGAGGAGTTCGTGGCCCAAGCGGCCGGCCACCGGCTGGCCGACGGCGAACGCCTCGGGCAGGTGGAAGAGCTCGGCCGCGGCCCCGTTCACCAACACGAAGCAGCCCGAGTCGTCGAGCACCATCGTCGGGTTGGGCGAGGAGTGGACCACCGCCGCGAGACGTTGCTCGTGGTCACGCAGCCGTTGGGCCTGGTCGGACGCACGCAGGATGGTGGCGATCTGGTTGGCGAAGGCGCACAGCAGGCTCTGGCCGACCTGGTCGGGCGTCTCGCCGAGCAGCAGCACCAGGAACCCTTGGCGCCGGCCGGCGGCGACCAGCGGGAGGGAGACCGCGGTCTCCGCGCCCCGCACCAGGCCGGCCACAACCGGATGGGTCGGCGGCTCGATGCGGATGTTGGTCGAGGCCACGAACCCACGGAAGTCGGGATGACGGGCGGCGTTGCGCAGGTCGGCGGCGGTGATGCCGCGGTACTGGGCGACCCGCCAGTTCTCCTTGTTGTGGCTGTCGGGTACGACGAAGAACCCGCCGAGCGCACCGAAGAGCGACTCGGCCGATTCGAACACCCGGTTCAGGACGGTCGCCTGGTCGAGGTCGGCGCCGATGTTGAGCAGTGCGTCGGAGAAGTCGGGCACCGAGGCCCGGCCCATCGACGGCCGGCGCGACAACGCCAGCCCGGCGGCGTCGGCGAACAAGGGGAGGGGAGCGGCGTCCAGGCGCACCGGGTCGCCGCCGATGGCGATGGCGCCCACGATGCGGTGGCCGACGCGGATGGGTTCGGCGATGGCGCCCGACCCGATGGCCGCGTCCCGCTTGCGGGCCAGGCGGCCCTCGGCGATGCAGGCCTCAGCGGCCTCGAGCACGACCCGGGGACTGGTCCCCGAGGCCGTGACCACGCTCGGGGCCCCGTCGACGACGCCCATGATCACGCCGTGGCGGGCGTCGCCGGCGGCGATGGCCCCGCTGAGGGCATCGGCCAGGAGGCGGACCGGGTCGGCCCCCACCGTCAAACCCCGGAGGACCTGCGCGAGGTACTGGACGACGCCTTCTTGCATGTCAGTACGTCGGGTGATGGCCGCCTCATCCTTGAGAGCCATTTGGCCCTGGCCCGTGCGGGCTAGCCCGGCCTGAGCAGCAGAAATGGCGCGAGATCGCTATTCCGCCACCGGGGGCCTATTCGGCAAGATCGGGACAGAGCGCCCAACCGGTTTGGCACTCAACCCGAGGGAGGAATGGGCCGATGGCAAGACCGAGGCAACGAAAGGACACCTTGGTGGCAACCATCCGGGCGAGCTGCCCTTCCTGCGGGGATGTCGAGTTGACGTCTCGTGACGTGTCGGTGCAGGTCTGCGCATCCAACAATCAGGGCTCCTACGCCTTCCGCTGCCCCGAGTGCGCGGTAGCGGTCTCGAAGCTGGCCGAGCAGCGCATCGTCGACCTGTTGGTGTCGTCGGGCGTGCGCCTGTCGGTGTGGAGCCTCCCGGCCGAGCTCGACGAGCCGAGGTCCGGCCCGGTCATCACCTACGACGACCTCCTCGAGTTCCACCAGCTCCTGCAGGAAGACGGCTGGTTCGAGCGCCTGACCACGCCCGCCCAGGACTGACCGCTGGCTAACCTCACCCCATGTGGTGGGTGCCGGTCGGGATCGCAGGAGTGGGGGCGGTCCCGGTGTTCCTTCTGGTGCGGCGGGTCGGGCGTGAAGCCCAGGCACTGCGGCGTTCGGTCGCCAACCTGGCCGACCTGAAGCCACCCATCGCCGAGCTCCAGGCCGAGGCGCGGGCCCTCCACCGACCCCGTCGTGGCCCGGTGACACCAGCCCCGTAGACTCAACGACGTGGGAAGCATCGGCGCCCCCGAGATCCTCGTCATCCTCGTCGTGGCCCTGATCGTGTTCGGGCCCAACCGCCTCCCCGAGGCCGCCAGGCAGCTCGGCCGGGCGGTGGCCGAGGTCCGCAAGCTCAGCTCCGGGATGCAGGCCGAGCTACGTGACGTCCTCAACCCGCCCGTCGACGGGGCCCCGCCCCCCGGGCCCTCCCACGGCGTCGACGTGGCCCCCGCGCCCACCGACGGCAAATTCCGCTGGAGCGATCTGCCCCCCTCGCAGTGACCAAGACCTCCACCGCGGCCGAGCCCGGCCGCATGACGTTGGTCGAGCACCTGACCGAGCTGCGCAGCCGGCTGGTGAAGTCGGTGCTGGCCCTGACCATCGGCTCGATCGTCGGCTTCGCCCTGTCGAACCGCGTCCTCGCCTTCCTGGTCGACCCCTACTGCGCCGCCCAGAAGGGCAAGGGCTGCCGGCTGGTCGTCATCGACCCGCTGGAGGGCTTCGCCACCCGCATCAAGCTGGCGATCTTCGTGGGCGTGGTGCTGGCCTCGCCGGTGGTGTTGTGGCAGGTGTGGCGCTTCGTCACGCCCGGCCTGCACAAGAACGAGAAGCGCTACGCCGTGCCGTTCATCGCCTCGTCGATCGTGCTCTTCCTCGCCGGCGCCGCGGTCGCCGTCCTCACCTTCCCGAAGGCGCTGGAGTTCCTGATCGGCATCGGCGGGCCCGACCTCGTACCGCTGTTCAGCCCGTCGAAGTACCTGCGCCTGTACCTGCTGGTGGTGGCGGCGTTCGGCCTGTCCTTCGAGTTCCCGATCCTGTTGATCTTCCTGCAGCTCGCCCGCATCCTGAAGAGCCAGCAGCTCAAGCAGTGGCGCCGGGGGGCGATCGTGGCCATCTTCGTGTTCGCCGCCGTCATCACCCCGAGCCAGGACCCGATCACCCTGTTTGCCATGGCCCTGCCTATGTATGCGTTCTACGAGGCGTCCATGCTCATCGGCCGGCTCCTGAAGAGGTAGAACGCCTGTCGTGACACGCGACGAGTTCGTGGCCGGCCTCGGCTTCGACCTCGACCCCTTCCAGCTCAGGGCCCTCGACGCCATCGACGGCGGCAAGTCGGTCCTGGTGGCCGCGCCCACGGGCTCGGGCAAGACGGTGGTGGCCGAGTACGCCGTGGCCAAGGCCATGGGCCAGGGCGGCAAGGCGTTCTACACCACGCCGTTGAAGGCGCTGTCGAACCAGAAGTACGGCGACCTCGTGCGCCGCCACGGCCGGGAGAACGTCGGCCTGCTGACCGGCGACAACTCGATCAACGGCCACGCCCCGATCGTGGTGATGACGACCGAGGTCCTGCGCAACATGATCTACGCCGGCTCCTCGGCGCTCGACGGCCTGCAGTACGTCGTGCTCGACGAGGTCCACTACCTCCAGAACGCCTACCGGGGCCCGGTGTGGGAAGAGGTCATCATCCACACGCCCCACGACGTGCGGCTCGTGTGCCTGTCGGCCACGGTGAGCAACGCCGAGGAGTTCGCCGACTGGATCGAGACGGTGCGGGGCGCGACCGAGGCCGTCATCGAGGAGCGCCGGCCGGTGCAGCTCCACAACCTCTACATGGTCGGCGACCGCCAGCTCGAGCGGCCGCTGCTGCTGCCCACGTTCGTCGACGGCAAGCCCAACCCCGAGGCCGAGAACCTCGACCGCATGGCGGCCCGTGAGAACCCGCGGGCGGCGCTGAACCGCGGGCCCCGTCGCGGTCGTCTCTACACGCCCCGCCGCACCGAGGTGGTCGAGGCCCTGGGCGAGCGGGAGATGCTGCCGGCGATCTACTTCATCTTCAGCCGGGCGGCGTGCGACGACGCCGTCGACCAGTGCTTGAACGCCGGCTTGCGGTTGACGACGCCGGAGGAGCGGGCCGAGATCCGGGCCATCGCCGAGTCGAAGGTCGAGTCGCTGACCGACGACGACCTGCGGGTGCTCGACTACGGCCGCTGGTTGACGGGCCTGGAGAACGGCATCGCCGCCCACCACGCCGGCATGGTGCCGCCGTTCAAAGAAGCGGTCGAGGCCTGCTTCGCCCGCTCGCTGGTGAAGGCGGTGTTCGCCACCGAGACCCTGGCCCTCGGCATCAACATGCCGGCCCGCTCGGTCGTGATCGAGAAGCTCACGAAGTTCACCGGCGAGACCCACGAGAAGCTCACGCCCGGGGAGTACACCCAGTTGACCGGGCGGGCCGGGCGGCGGGGCATCGACGAGGTCGGCTACGGCATCGTGCTGTGGTCGCCGTTCGTGCCCTTCGACCAGGTGGCGGCGCTGGCCTCGACCCGCACCTACGAGCTGACCTCGGCGTTCCGGCCGACGTACAACATGGCCGTCAACCTGGTGCGCCGCTACCAGCCCGACGAGGCCCACCACCTGTTGAACCTCTCGTTCGCCCAGTACCGGGCCGACTCGGCGGTGGTGCGGGACGAGCGCCGGCTCGAGCGGTTGGGCGAAGAGATCTCGGCCTTGCGTTCGGAAGTGCAGTGCGAACTCGGCGACCTCGACGACTACCGGCGCCTGCGGGCCGAGGCCGAGGACGCGGCCAAGGTGAAGCCGGGGGCGCGGGCCGACGTCGAGCGGGCGCTCGATCGCATCGGGCCCGGCGACGTGCTGGTCGTGCCCGGGCAGGCCTCGGGCGGCCGGGTCGCGGTGGTCACGACCGCGCACCGCAAGGGCGGCAAGGTGTTGGGCGCGGTCAACCTCTCGGGGAAGAAGGTGCAACTGTCGAGCAAGGACTTCCCGGCCCCGCCCCGGCCGGTCGGCGCGGTCGACCTGCCCACGCCGTTCGCCCCCAACAACGCCAACTTCTCCCGGGCCGTCGCCGAGTCGTTGCGATCGGTGAAGCTGCGGGGCGACGGCATCGTCGGCGTCGCTCCTGACGGCAACGGCGGCGGTCGTGGCGTGAAGGCATTGCGGCTGGCCGAGGCGGTGGCGGCCCACCCGGTCACGTCGTGCCCCGACCTCAAGTCGCATCTCCGTTCGGCGTGGCGGGCCGACCAGAAGCAGCGCGAGTTGCGCATCGTCGAGCGCTCGATCCGCGGCCGTTCTGAGTCGTTGGCCCGCACCTTCGACCGCGTGCTGCGGGTGTTGGAGTCGTGGGGCTACGTCGAGGGGTGGTCGTTGACCGACGCCGGCGAGCGCTTGCGCACGCTCTATCACGAGAGTGATTTGTTGGTCGCCGAGTGCCTGCGTTCGGGGCTGGTCGACGGGTTGTCGTCGTCCGAGGTGGCCGCGTTGGCGTCGGTCTTCACCTACGAGACCCGCGGGCCCGCGGGGCCGGCGGCCTCGCCCGACTTTCCGAAGGGCTCGTTGCGGGAGCGGTGGAACAACGTCGAGTACGTGGCCCGCGAGCTCAACCTGGCCGAGGAGGACGCCGGCCTGCCGCTCACCCGATCGCCCGACGCCGGGTTCGTGTCGGCGGCCTACGAGTGGGCCATGGGTTGGGAGCTGGCCACCGTGATCGAGGACGAAGAGATCACCGGCGGCGACTTCGTCCGCAACGTCAAGCAGCTCATCGACCTCTTGCGCCAGATGGCCCACGCCGCCGAGTCGGAGGAGACGGCCGCCGCCTGCCGCGACGCCGCCGACCGCTTGTTCCGCGGCGTGGTCGCAGCCTCTTCGGTGGTCGGCACCGGTACGTGACCATCAAGAAGGGCGAGCCTTGGGGAGACCACGGGATCGCGCTGCCTGACGACGGCGTCGTCGTGCGTTCGGACGCGGAAGCCCGGCATGTCCTGGAGGCCGCCAGGCGCGAGGGCCGGCCGTTCCCGGTGCTCGGCTTGTTGGGCGGCGACCTCGCTCGCACCTTGGCCGCGCCCGGCGACGAGGCCAGGCTGCACTCGACCGACGCGGTGACGTTCCCCATCGACCTGGGGCAGGTGCTGGTCGACGGGCGCCTGCACCTGTTCGTCGCCCACCTCGTGGCCCGCAATCGCTGGTGGACGAGGGCGGTGGTGGCCATGAACGCCCAGTGGCTCGGCCATTGGAACCTCGGCCCCAAGGCCCACCCCAACGACGGCCTGCTCGACACCTACGACGCCCGCCTCCGCCCCTCCGACCTGGCCAAGGTCAGGCGCCGCCTCCCCGCCGGCGCCCACCTCCCGCACCCCCGCATCGCGCAGCGCCGGGCCGCGGCCGTGCCGTTCGAGCTCGACCGCCCCCTCCCGGTCTGGCTGGACGGCGAGCAGGTCGACGAAGGCACCACGTTGTCGGTCCGTTTGGAGCCCGACGCCCTCCGCGTGGTGGTCTAAGGCCGTGCACTCGTGGATCCTCGACGAATCGCCCGGTGACTATCGCTTCGGCGAGATCGAGATCGGCGAGCCCGGGCCGGGGATGGTGCGGGTGCGGGTCGTGGCCAGCGCCCTCAACCACATGGACCTGTGGGTCACCAAGGGCCTGCCCAAGCCCAAGGTGCCCCACGTGCCCGGGGCCGACGGCGCCGGCGTGGTGGAGTCGGTGGGGGAGGGGGTCACCGGCGTCGAGGTCGGCGACGAGGTCGTGCTCAACCCGGCGTGGAGTTGCCGGCGGTGCCCGACCTGCCTGGCCGGCCAGTCGCCGCTGTGCGCGAGGTTCGGGATACTCGGCGAGCACCGGTGGGGGACCCACGGCGAGCTCGTCCTCGTCCCCGCCGAGAACGTCGTGCCCAAGCCGCCGTCGCTCACCTGGCCCGAGGCCGCGGCTTACGGCCTGTGCTACCTCACGGCCTGGCGGATGCTGCGCCGGGCGAGACTCACGGCGGGGGAGACCATGCTCGTCGTCGGCGTGGGTGGCGGCGTGTCCAGCGCGGGCCTCGTCCTGGGCAAGGCCATGGGCGCACGGGTCTTGGCCACGTCGAGGGACGAGGCCAAGCGCAAGCGGGCCGTCGACCTCGGGGCGGAAGACGCCTTCGACTCGGGCGCCGACGCCTACCCGGTCCAGGCCGACGTCGTCTTCGAGAACGTGGGCGCGGCCACCTGGGCCAAGTCGCTCAAGGCCCTGGCCCCGGCCGGCCGCCTCGTCACCTGCGGCGGCACCGCCGGCAGCAAGGTCGAGCTCAGCCTGCCGAGGCTGTTCTTCAAGCAGCACGAGATCATCGGCTCGACCATGGGCTCCTACGCCGAGTTCGACGAGGTCACCACCATGGTCGCCCGAACCGGCGTTCCTGTGATCGTGGACGAGGTCCTCGACGGCCTCGACCGGTTCCCAGCCGCCCTCGACCGCCTGACCAAGGGCGACCAGCTTGGCAAGATCGTGATCGATCACCATTCGCCCGCCGGGCGGTGACCGCGCCCTAACCTCGATGGCGGTGCTCTACACGGCCGAGACCTTCAACGAGGACGAGGAGGAAATCCTCCGGCGGTACTTCACGAACCTCGACCTACCGGTGTTCGCCCTGGTGAACCTGCCCGAAGTGGTCAAAGGCGCCCTCTTCGCCCGTTACAGCCGCAGCGCCAAGAGCCTGCGCCGGCTCTTCCTCGACGAGTTCGTGGGCGAGCTCGACATCAGCGGCGACGCCACCGTCGACGCCACCGTCGGCCTGGCCAGGGCCGAGGAGCTCTACGACAAGGTCTTCATGGAGTACGGCGACGACTCGGTCGCCCAGCTCGGCGGCGTCCACCTGGCGTGCGAGCAGGCCTCGAACCTGCTCACCAAGGTGCTCGAGTGGGGCCGGCTCATGGCCTACCTCGAACAGTCGACCCGCTACATCTCCTACGACATGCGGACCGAGGGCCGGTACCGCTACTACCGCGACCCCGAGATCCTGGCCACGCCTCTCGGCCTGCGCTACATCGGCGACATCGACCGGCTCTTCGACACCTACGCCGAGCTCGTGCCCGTGCTCCAGCAGTGGTTCTCCCAGCGCTACCCGAAGGACCCGGCCGACTCCGACTTCGTCTACCGCCAGTCGATCAAGGCCAAGGCCCTCGACGCCGCCCGCGGCATCCTCCCGGCCGCGGCCCAGTCGAACGTCGGCATCTACGGCACCGGCCAGGCCTACGAGCAGCTCCTGCTGCGGATGCGGGCCCACCCGCTGCCCGAAAGCCGGGCCTACGCAGACATGATGCTGTCGGAGCTGCGCAAGGTGATCCCGAGCTTCCTCACCCGGGTCGACCGGGCCGACCGGGGGGGCGCGTGGTCGGCCTACCTCGAGACCAATCGCAAGGCCATGGAGCACGTGGCCTCACAGCTCCTCGAAGGCGACGGCGGCGAGGACGCGCCCGCCGAGCGCCCGCTGGTCACCCTCGTCGACTTCGACCCCGAGGGCGAGGACAAGGTCGTGGCCGCGATGCTGTACCCGTACAGCCACCAGCCCGAGGACGTGCTGCTCCGGCGGGTGCAGGCCATGTCGGCGGCCGACAAGGTGTCGGTGGTGCGGGCCTACGCCGGCGAGCGCACCAACCGGCGCCACAAGCCGGGGCGGGCGCTCGAACGCACGACCTACCGCTTCGACGTGCTCTCCGACTACGGCGCCTTCCGCGACCTCCAACGCCACCGCATGATGACCATCGAGTGGCAGAGCCTCTCGCCCCGCCACGGGTACACGCTCCCCGAGGCCGTGGTCGAGGCCGGGGTCGGCGACCGCTTCGAGGAGGCCATGGCCCGCTCGGCCGCCCTCCACGACCTGATCGAACCGGCCCACGGCTCGGCCCAGGCCGGGTACGCCGTCTCGCTGGCCTACAAGATCCGCTACGTCATGGAGCTCAACGCCCGGGCAGCCATGCACCTGATCGAACTCCGTTCAGGGCCCCAGGGTCACCCCGAGTACCGCCGGGTGGCCCAGGACATGCACCGCCTCATCCGCGACCAGGCAGGACACCACGCCGTGGCCGAGCTCATGGCCTTCGTCGACTACGGCACCTACGACCTCGAGCGCCTCGACGCCGAGCGCCGGGCCGAGGCCAAGCGGGCCGCCCGCCCCTAACACCCCGTCCATTGCTGAGTTGTCTGCCAGATATGGCAGACAACTCAGCAATGAAGGTTCGGGGTCCTGTTGCCGATGTGGTTGTTGTGACACGTGTGAGCAACGGGGTATGGTGGTCGTGGGCGGAGACGGAGGTGGTCTCATGAGAAGCGCGCGCCGGCTCGGCCTGATCCTGCTGTTGTGCCTCGCCGGCTCGGCGGCCTCTTCGACCTACACCTTGAGGTGGGGCGACACCCTGGGCAAGGTCGCCGCCAGGTACAAGATCCCGCTGGTGGCCCTGACCGCGGCCAACAACATTGCCAAGCCCAACAAGGTGCGCGAAGGCACCGTCCTCCAGGTGCCCGACAAGCAGGCCGCCCAGGTCGCGGTGGCCAAGCCCATCGCCGCGGTCTCGACCCCGCCCCCGGCCGACGGCAGCAAGACCTACGACGTCAAGGCGGGCGACACCCTCTCCACCATCGCCAAGCAGTTCGGCACCACCGTGGCCGACCTCGTCGATCGCAACGGCCTCAAGAACGCCGCCGCGGTGCTGCGCGAGGGCCGCACCCTGAACCTCGCCCCCTCGGCCAATGTCCCGCCGCCCCAACAGCCGCTGTGCCCGGTCAAGGGCGCGGGCAAGTTCGACTTCTCCAACAGCTTCGGCGCCCCCCGCCCCGGCGGGCGCAAGCACATGGGCAACGACGTCTTCGCCAAGCGGGGCACGCCGGTGGTGGCCGGTGTCGACGGCACCATCCGCTCGGTCACCGGCTCGATCAGCGGCATCGGCTACTACCTCGACGGCGACGACGGGGTGACCTACTACGGCGCCCACCTCGACGTCCTCAAGATCGCCGACGGCGGCCGGGTGAAGCAGGGCGACGTCATCGGCGCCGTCGGCAACACCGGCAACGCCGAGTACACGCCCACCCACCTGCACTTCGAGGTCCACCCCGGCGGCGGCGCGGCGGTCGACCCATTCCGCCTGCTCCAGGCCTGGTGCCACTGAAAAAAGTTTCGGCGCATTGACCAGCGACGACGCGCGTCGTGGCTGGTCAGGCGGTCGGGTCCTTCGATGGTCGCCCCTTGACCCGGGGCCTTTCGCGCGCGACAACTAGCGAGTCCTCAACGCCCCTCGCCTGTCGTGGGCCTTCGGACCGCTCTCCTCGGAGGCGGATCGGAGGGGGTGCGAAGGGCAGGGGGGCCTCGGAGTCCAAGTAGAGAACGTCCAAATAACCCACCGCAGCCCTAAGGCGGGTCGGGCCAACGGATGGTACCAACGGACTCCAAGGCCCCCACGTCGCGTCTCCGGTTGGGTAGAGTCCGCCCCGCCCAACCCCCCAAGGACGCTGCGCTATGGCTGACGAAGACGACGACCTCATCGAAGACGACGAGGTCGAGGAGCCCGAAGAGCTCGACGAGGAAGACCTCGAGGGCCTCGTCGAAGACGACATCCTCGTGGTCGACGACGACGACGATGCCCTCGTGGTCGACGAGGAGGAGGACGACGCCGTCGAGGTGCCGGTGGCCTCGCCGGCGGCCGCGGTCGAAGGGGACGACGACGACGACGAGGACGACGACGACCTCGAACCCGACGACGTCGAAGCCAGCCTCGACGAGATCCTGAAGGAACGCCTCGTCGTGGTCGACGACGAGGAGGACGACGAGGACGAGGTGCCCGACACCGACGAGCGTTCCGACGCCGTCACCAAGGTGCTGCCCAAGCAACCCGACGAGTTCGTCTGCCAGTCGTGCTTCCTGGTGAAGCACCCCAGCCAGTTGGCCGACGCCAAGCGGATGCTCTGCCGGGACTGCGTGTAGCGGCGGCCGGCGGGCGGGAGCGGGGCGGGCGGGATGGCCGGGTACCGGCATGTCGTGGTGGGCACCGACGGATCGGCGTCGGCCGCCTTGGCCGTGGCCCACGCCGCCCGCTTGGCCGCGGCCATGGCCGCGAAGTTGACGGTGGTCATGGCCTACGCCGGTGACGGCTCGGCCGAGGCGGTTGCCGCGGTGGAGGCGGCTCGGGCCCTGGCCTTGGCCGAGGGCGCGACCGGCGTGAACGTGTTCGTCGAGCCGGGCGATCCCGCCGACGTGGTGATCGGCGCCGCGGAATCTCGTGGTGGGGACGTGATCGTCGTAGGGTCGAAGGGCATGACCTCGGCCAAGCGCTTTCTCCTCGGCAACGTCCCGAACAAGATTTCCCACCACGCGCCGTGCGATGTGATCATCGTGCGCACCGCCCCCTGACCGGAGTCCCGATGGCCGATACCGACGACGACCACGACAAGAGCCCGATCGACGCTGCCCTCGATCTGTTCGTGTTCGCGCCCCTGGGCGCGGCGCTCACCGCTCGGGAGAACCTGCCCGAGTTGGTGGCCAAGGGCCGCAAGCAGTTCGACGCCCAGGTGACCCTGGCCCGGATGATGGGCCAGTACGCGGTCAAGGAAGGGCGCAAGGACGCGACCCGGCGCCTGCACGACATCACCGAGACGTTGTCGGGCCTCGGCCTGATCCCGACGACGCCCCCGCCTGCACCCGCTTCCGGCCACGAACGCGTGCCAGAGCGCGCGCCCGTGGCCGAAAGCCCAGTGGTGGAGCCGACCGTGAACGGCAAGGCGGCCGGGCCGGCGCCGTCGAGCGAGGGGCTGGCCATCCCGGGCTACGACACGCTGTCGGCGTCGCACGTGGTGCCGCGGTTGGCCGGCTTGTCGGCCGAGGAGCTCGAGGCGGTGCGGGCCTACGAGGCTGCTACCCGCGGGCGGCGCACGATCCTGTCCAAGATCGGGCAGCTCCAAGCCGGCCCGGCCCCGTCGTAGGTGGAGGCGGCCAGGCCCGCGACCGAGGACGACCTGCCGGCGCTGGCGGTGTTGGCCCGGGCGGCCCTCGACGAGCTGGCGCCGATGCGGGGCGGCGAGGTATTCGTGGCCCGCGAGGCCCGGCCTTCGCCGGTCGAGGAATCGTTGGCCGCCGACGTCGCCGACCCCGACGTGCTGGTGTTGGCCGGGACCATCGACGAGATCGTCGTCGTGGGCTACGCCATCGGCCGGACTGAACCCCTCCGTGACGGCTCGACCCTCGGCCGCATCACCGACCTGTTCGTCGAGCCTGGGGCGCGGGCCGTCGGCGTGGGCGAGGCGTTGATGGACGCGCTGCTGCCGTGGTTCCGCGATCGTGGGTGCCGGGGCGTCGACGCCACCGCCCTGCCCGGCAACCGCGAGACCAAGAACTTCTTCGAGATGTCGGGCTTCACCGCCCGGCTGCTGGTGATGCACCACCGCTTCGAGCGATGAGCAGGCCCGAGGTGTGCGTGGGCGCGGTCGTCGTCGACGAGGGCGACCTCTTGTTGATCCGCCGGGGCCACGGTCCGGCGGCAGGGGAGTGGTCGATCCCCGGTGGTCGGGTCGAGGCCGGCGAGCTGCTGGCCGAGGCGGTGGTGCGCGAGGTGTTGGAGGAGACCGGCCTCGAAGGCATCTGCGAGGAGCTGGTGGGTTGGGCCGAGCGGATCGCGCCCGACCACCACTTCGTCATCCTCGACTTCCACGTAACCCTGCTCGAGCGGCGCGAGCCGACGGCCGGCGACGACGCCGCCGAAGCCGCGTGGGTGCCGCTCACCGATGTCGCCGAGCTCAACCTGGCCGACGGCCTGGCCGAGTTCCTCCACGACCACGGCATCCTCCAGGTGATTACCTGAGGCTCAGCGACCCTTCCACTGCGGGGCCCGCTTCTCGATGAAGGCGCGGGGCCCCTCGCCGAAGTCCTCGCTCTGCATGACCTTGGCGAAGGCCTCGTTGGAGAGGCTCCAGAGGTTGCCCTCGTCGTCGGTGCCGATGGCGGTGAGGAGGACGCGGCGGCTCTCGCGCACGGCCAGCGGCGCGTTGACGCAGATGCGCTCGGCCAGGCCGACGGCGGCCTCGACGGCCTTGCCCGGGTCGACCAGCTCGTTGACCATGCCGAGGGCATAGGCCCGGTCGGCCTCGATGGGGTCGCCGGTGAGGACGAGCTCCATGGCCACGTTCCTCGGCAGCGCCTGGGGGAGGCGGAAGAGGCCACCGCCGGCGGCGACCAGCGACCGCTTGACCTCGGGCACGCCGAAGCGGGCGTTGGTGGAGGCGACGATGAGGTCGCAGGCCAGCGCGATCTCGCACCCGCCGGCGAGGGCGGGGCCGTCGACGGCGGCGATCAGCGGCTTGGTCCGCCGGCGGCGGACGAGGCCGGCGAAGCCACCCTTCTCGGTGTTGAGGCCGCCGGCCTGGCCCGAGCTGATGGCCTTGAGGTCGGCGCCGGCGCTGAAGACCGACCCCGCACCGGTGAGCACGCCGACCCACGTGTCGTCGTCGCCCTCGATGCGGTCGATGGCCTCTTCGATGCCGGCCGCAACTTCACCGTTGACGGCATTGCGGGCTTCGGGCCGGTTGATGGTGAGGACCGCGACGTGTCCCCGCTGCTCGTAATCGACGATTCCCATAGTTCTGGGACCCTAGACGCTACGGTTGGCGCTTGGTGAGTGAGAGTCCCGGGCACCTCGCGTGCCCGTTCTGCAACTCCTACGACGTGAGCCGGCTGTTCATCGCTTCATTGAAGATGGACAGTTGCGAATGCCTGTCGTGCGGCGCCCGGTGGGACGAGGACGCCAAGAGTGGCGAGTACAAGGGCCGGGCCAACCGATCGTCGGTCTTCCTGCCCCGCACCAACGGCTGACGTTTGTTCCCGGTCTTCGACCTCGACGGCACGCTGCTGGATTCGGACGAGGCCTTGATTACGCCGTTCCTCTCGCTCGGCGTGCCCCGGTCCGAGGTGAGCTTCGGCCACGTGCTGGCCGCCGAGTGCGAGCGCCTCGGCATCACCATCGAGGACTACCTCGACCGCTACGACGTGAACGTGGCCGCGCCTTACCCGGGGGTTGTCGAGTTGGTGGCCGCTCTCGGCGACCGGTGGGCGGTGTGCTCGAACAAGGTGCGGTGGGCGGGCGTGGCCGAGTTGGCCCGTCTCGGTTGGACGCCCGAGGTCGCATTGTTCGTCGACGACTTCGGCGGCCTGTCGAGTCGGTGGCTCCGGTGCTGGCGGCGTTGGTCGAGTCCGTGCCCCTTGACGAGGTCGTGTTCGTCGGCGACACCGACTACGACCGCCGTTGCGCGCTCGACGCCGGCGTTCGTTTCGCCCTGGCGGCCTGGAACCCGCGCGCCGTCGCCGTCGAGGGCGACATCGTCCTGGCCGAACCCGCCGACCTGCTCTCCATCCGCTTTTGACAGCCCGATCCCGCCAATATTGGCGGGATCGGGCTGTCAAAAGCGTCAGGTTTGGGGCGGGGGCGGGGGTTGGGTCGGCTTCGGAGGGATGCGCCGCACCGGACCGGGGGGCGGGGGCATCGAGATGCCGAGCAGTTGGGTGAGCGCGGGGATGCGGCCGGCGAGCTGGCGGGCGTTGTGGAGCAACGCTTCGGGCGCGTCGTTGGGGAGCGACGCCGGCTTCACCGTGGTGCGCACCGGCGAGGCCGCCACGGCTTCGAGGAGCGCGGCCCAGCGCTCGGGCGGCGTGTCGGCGGCCATGGCTTCCGACGTCGTGCCGCTGAGTCTGAGGGCGAGCTCGGCGGGGAAGCGCATCGACGGGTCGGGCGGTCGGGCCGCGACCCGCAAGGCCCGCACCAGGCGTCCTTCTTCGAGGGCGGTTGAGATCTCGCCGACCCACTGGTCGTGCTGCTGCTTGAGCCGGCGCTCCAAGGCCTCGCGCAGTTGCACCGCCAGGCCACGCGTCTCTTCGTCGCGTGCGGCGGCGTCGGCGCCGCTGACGACCGAGCGCAGGTCGCGCAGGCCGATCTCCTCGACGTCGGTGAGCGCGGCCTCGGCGCGGTCGTGCCATTCGGCGGTCTTCAACCGGGGCAAGAGGTCTTCGGCCATGGCGACCAGCGGCCCCGGCTTGATCTCGGGTTGGCCCGCGGCCTTCAAGGTGGCGTTCTGCTCTTCGAGGGCGCGGCGCACCGCGGGGAGGCCGCCCCGCAGCGCCTGCTCGGCCACCGGCCGTTGCTCGGGGGAGAGGCTCTCGAGGACCGCGGCGCGGTGCTTGTTCGACGGGTTGAGGCGCTTGGGCCTGGGCTTGGCCGGCGCCGGCTCGCGCTCGGCCCTGGCCGGACGGTCGGGGCGGGGTTCGCGGGGCGGTCGTTGGTCGGCACGGGGCTCGCGGCGGGGGCCGCCGGCACCGCCGGCGCGGGCGTTGTCGCGCGGCGGCCTGGGGCCGCGGTCGCCGGCGGGACGGTCGGGCCGGTCGCCGCGTGGCCCGCGATCGCCGCGGTCGCCGCGGTCTCGTCCAGGTGAACGGGGGCGCTCGCTCTTCGGCACCCACGACGTCGTCACCGGTTCGAAGGCGCCGCCGGTTCCGG
>JAXDPV010000149.1:0-16481 GCA_034668185.1 Actinomycetota bacterium | reverse complement strand
ATCCGGGGGACGTACCTGATGGCGCTCTCCAATAAGTTCGGCTGGCTCGTGCTGACCACCGGGAACAAGAGCGAGATGGCGGCCGGCTACGCGACCTTGTACGGCGACATGGCCGGCGGTTTCGCGGTGATCAAGGACGTCACCAAGACGATGGTCTACGAGCTGTGCCGGGCCCGCAACGCCGCCGCCGGCTTCGACCTCATCCCCGAGTCGGTGCTCACCAAGCCGCCGTCGGCCGAGTTGCGGCCGGGCCAGCGCGACGACCAGTCGCTGCCGCCCTACGACGTCCTCGACCCGATCGTCACCGCCTACGTCGAGGGCGACCGGACCGTCGAAGACCTGATCGAGCTTGGCCACGACCCCGAGCTCGTCCGCCGCATCGCCCGCATGATCGACGTGGCCGAGTGGAAGCGCCGCCAAGCGCCCGTCGGCGTGCGGGTGACTCCCAAGGCGTTCGGCCGCGACCGCCGGATGCCGATCACCAACGCCTACCGCGGCTGATTGCGGCGGGGCCACCTGGCGGTCGTCCTGGCCGCCGCCTGCTTCGGCACGACGTTCCCGGTCACCAAGGAGGTGCTCGGCTCGGCCGGGCCTTACGCCGTGATCGCCTTGCGATTCTTGGCCGGCGGGCTGCTGGCGCTGCCGTTCGCCCTGCGCCGGCCTTCGGTCGGTGGTGAGGCCCGGGCGGTGGTGGCGTGCTCGATCCCGTTGTTCGTCGGCTACGTGTTGGTCGTGCTCGGGCTGCAGCGGACGACGAGCACGGCGGCGGCGTTCATCACCTACCTGTTGGTGGTGATGGTGCCCGTCCTGTCGGCGCTGTTGCTGCGGCGGCTGCCGGCGCCGCCTGTGGCCGTGGGCGTGGTGCTGGCGACGGCGGGCCTGTTCCTGATGGCCGGCCACGGGCTGCGCCTCGGGCTCGGCGAGGGGCTGCTGCTCGGGTGCGCCTTCGCCTTCGCCGTCCACATCCTCGTGCTCGACGCCGTCGCCGCCCGTGTCGACCCGGTGCGGCTGGCTTCGTTCCAGCTCGTGTTGGTCGGCCTGGCCGCGTTGGTGCCGGCGTTGGTGCGGGGCGAGGTGTCGGGGCTGTCGGGCGGAGCGTGGCTCGGGTGCGGGTGGCTCGCTCTCGCAGGGCTGGGCGGGTTGCTGCTCCAGGTCGTGGGCCAGCGGACGGTCGGTCCGACCCGCACCTCGCTCCTCCTCATGCTCGAACCGGTGATCGCCGCCGCCGGGGGCTACCTCGTGGGCGAGCGCATCGCCGGCCTCGGCTTCGTCGGGGCCGCCCTGATCCTGGTGGGCATCGCCGTCAGCGAGGTGCCCCTTGACCGGCCAGTCAAGTCCCGCAGATAATGGTCGTTATGGCCGACCCGAAGAAGCCCCGCGCCCCGTTCGCCCCCTGGGATCGGCGGGAGCTGCCCGGCTCGTTCTCGGTCGAGGAGACGGCCCGCAAGGTCGGCAACTACAAATGGATCGAGATGCGCCTCTTCGAGGCCCTCGGCGGCTGGGTGGCGACCGTGCCCGAGCTCGACGTGAAGATGCGGCTCGGCACCTACTGCTACCACCACGCCTGGCACGCCGACCTGTGGAACAAGCGCCTGCCCGAGTTGCGGGAGATGAACCCCGAGCGCCTGACCCAGCCGGCCAACGACGCCATCGTCGAGTTCGTCGACGCCATGACCGAGCCCGAGGCGCCCGAGCAGACGATCGAGAAGCTCGTCGGCGTCTTCCGGGTGCTGATCCCGCACAAGATCGCGGCGTACACGTATCACCTGAACAACACGTCGGCCATCACCGACGCGCCGACGCAGCGCTCGCTGCGCTTCGCCCTCCACGACGAGTTCGAGGATTGGCGGGACGGCGAGATGTTGATCCAGTCGTTGCTCGAGACCTCGGAAGAGGTGGAGCGGGCGGCGGCCCACCAGGCCCGGCTCGAGTCGCTCATGATCAAGGCCGGTGGCATCGCCGGCCCGGGAAGCATCGGCAGCCCTGCTGGGGCGCTCTACGAGGAGGCATCCGCATGAAGAAGCTCATGACCGCCGACGAGCTGGCCCGTGACAGCCGCTTCAAGCGGGTCACGATGGGCGACCAGTTCAACGATCCCCGCAACCGGGCCCAGGCCCCCGAGGCGTCGGGCTCTGGCTCTGGCTCGGGTGGCAAGCAGCAGCGCACCCGCTTCCTCGGCAGCATGAAGCCCGAGCACCCCGACACGCCCGACCGGGCCCGGGCGCTGATGCACGGCATCTTCGTCGGCGAGATCCAGGCCCTCGAGGGCGCCGGCCGCACGTGCTGGGACTTCGAGGTGGGCAAGGGCACCGACGAGGTGCCGTTCGAGATGAAGCTCGACATGGCCCGCCAGTGCTGGGACGAGACCCGTCATTGCGAGATCTCGGTGAAGCTCAGCGACTGGATGGGCACCGAGATCGGTGAGTTCGCCGAGTCGGCCTTCCTGTTCCAGGCGGCGTGCAACCCCGACCCCATCCTGCGGCTCACCGGAGTGAACCGTGGCCTCGAAGGGCTCGCCATCGACGTCTTCAACACCATGAAGGAGTTCGGCGACATCACCGGCGACCCCGTGCTCGAGTTCTGCGAGGACTGGATGCTGGCCGACGAGGTCACCCACGTGAAGATGGGCTCTGACTGGCTGCGGCGCATCACCGCCGACGACCCCGACCGGCGTGAGCGGGCGTTGGAGTTCCAGCGGGTCGTCGACAAGCTGTTCTCGCTGGGCGGGGGCCGGGGCGAGGAGGACGACAGCGCCATCCGCCTGGCCCGGCGCTTCCGGGAGCTGGCCGGCTTCACGACCGAGGAGATCGACGAGATCTCCGACCTGGCCAAGGAAGCCCGCAAGGAGATGGTGGAGCGCATGGCCGCGGCCGCGTCGTCGTCGTGAAGGTCACGGTCACGCCCCAGGAGTTCCACTTCGTCAAGTTCGACGCGGGCACGGTCGAGGCGGTGGTGTCGAAGCTGGCCGACGAGATCGGCTTCCCGGCCGGCGACCCGCTCACCGTCGACATCGACGAGAAGACGCCGCTCGGCCGGGTGCGCATCGAGTCGCTCTCGCCCCTGGCGCTGCGCATCGAGGGCGGCGCCCTCGAGGACCCGACCGCGCCCCGCACCCTCAGCGAGCGCCTCACCGCCGACGTCCTCGGCCGCCTGCTCTACCGAGCCCACGACCGGTTGAGCGGCGGTTTCGACGACGCCCCCGACGAGGCCGACCTCGATTTCCTGCAGAACACGGCCTGGGACACGGCCTGCATGGGCCGGCTCGAGCGCCTCGGCTACGACGTGCGCCTGCCCCGGCGGCTGTACATCTTCCGCAACCGCCACGGCTTCACCGACGTCTCCGACCGGGTCTTCGCCCGCCTCTGGGCCGCCGACTCGCTCACCTGGGCCGACATCGTCGCCGCCTGCGCCGAGACCGCCGCCGCCAAGCAACCCGCCTAACCCGCCAACCAACCCTCGCTTTCGGCCACGAACGCGTCGTATCGCGGGCGTTCGTGGCCGAAAGCGGGCGGGGCGGTTAGTTCAGGTCGTGGGCGGAGAGGCCTTCGAGGAGGTCGATCTCCGGGGGTTCCTTCAGCAAGCCTTCGCAGGCCTGGGCCATCTCGATCATTTCGGCCGAGTTGAAGTGGGCCTGCTGGGCGTCGGGGCTTTCCCATTTCTGGATGATCACGAATCGCCCGGGGTTGGCCACCGAGCCGGTGAGGTCGATGTTGCGGCACCCGGGCTGCATCCGGCTCAGGACCACGTACTTGGAGAGCACGCCCATCAGCCGCTCGGGCTCGGCCGTCTCGAAGCGCATGGTGACGAGGGTGATCTCGGCGTCGTCCACGGGGGCAACCTAGCGGGCAGGGAATCGCCGTTCGGCCGTCGAACACCCTGAGCTATGATCCTAGGCCTCAGTTCGGCCCGGGCCCGGCCGATGTACTCCATGGTGGAGGCGGGCATCGGGGGCTTGACCAGGTGGGTATGGTTCCGGCAGGAGATGGAATTCCAGTCACTTTCAGTCCGGGAATCCGCCGTCACTGGGCGGCGTTGCCCTATTTCCCCCCCACTGTTGAGCTAAGAACGAAGGGTCCAGGCTTGTGCCGAAGGAGCGCGTAGAGCGCGACGAGGAAGACCTCGTCCGCTTGTATCTCACCGATATCGGGCAGTATCCCCTGCTCACCAAGGACGACGAGGTCCGCCTTGCCCAGGCCATCGAGGCCGGTAAGGAGGGTCGCGAGGCCATGGAGAAGGGCGGCAAGGAGCTGACCGCGGCGCGCAAGCGGGAACTGCGCAAGCAGATCCAGGGCGGCGAAGACGCCGAGCGGACCTTCGTGCAGTCGAACCTCCGCCTCGTGGTCTCCATCGCGAAGAAGTACCAGGCGTCGGGCCTGCCCCTCCTCGACCTCATCCAGGAGGGCAACCTCGGCCTCATGCACGCCGTCGAGAAGTTCGACTGGCGCAAGGGCTTCAAGTTCTCGACCTACGCCACCTGGTGGATCCGCCAGGCCATCACCCGCGGCATCGCCAACACCGGCCGCACCATCCGCCTCCCTGTCCACGCCGGCGACACCCTCGCCCGCGTCCAGAAGGCCCGGGCCCGGCTCGAGCTCAAGCTCGGCCGCCCCGCCACCCACTCGGAGCTGTCGGCCGAGTTGGAGATGCCGGAGGACAAGGTCACCGAGGCCCTGCGGTTCGCCGCCGAGCCCCTGTCGCTGTCCGAGCCCCTGCGCGAGGACGGCGACGCCGAGCTCGGCGACGTCGTGGAAGACCGCTCGGCCGAGTCGCCCTTCGAGGTGGCGGCCACGTCGCTGCTGCCCGAGGAGATCGCCCGCCTGCTCGGTCCGCTCGACGAGCGCGAGCGGGAGATCCTCCGCCTGCGGTTCGGCCTCGACCGGGGCGAGCCCCGGACCCTCGAGGAAGTCGGCGAGCACTTCAACCTCACCCGTGAGCGCATCCGTCAGATCGAGGCCAGGGCCATGTCGAAGCTCCGGCACCCCTCGTCCGACACCGGCGCCCGCGACCTGCTGACCGTCTGATCGCCTAGCGAGCTGTCGCCTCCCGCACCGGGAGGGTCAGCTCGAAGGTCGAACCGCCCCGCCCGTTGGCCACGAGCCGAAGCCGACCCCCCTCGGCTTCCGCGAGCCGGCGGGCGAGGGCGAGGCCGATGCCGGTGCTGCCGGCCTCGGAGTGCCCCCGGTCGAAGACCCGCTGCGGGTCGCTGATGCCTGGGCCCTCGTCGCTCACCCGCAGCGTCACCGCGCCCGGATGCACGCGGGCACCGACCTCGACCGTGCCCTTGGCGTGGACGAGGGCGTTGTCGACCAGGACGTCGAGCACGTGCAACAGCGCGGCCTGCGACAGCGTCGGTTGTGGGAGCCCGGCCGGCAGGTCGGTCGCCAACCTCCGACCCTGCGCCCTGAAGCCGTCGGCCCACCGGCGCTCGATCTCGTCGACCACGTCGACCAGGTCGACCGGCATCCGCAGCCCGGGCGTGTCGCGGGCCAGGGCGAGGAGCTCGTCGATGGTGGTCTCGAGCCGCTCGACGTCGGCCAGCGCCAACGTGAGCGCCTGCTGCGGGTCGGGTCGGGGATGGGCGAGCTCGGCCTCGATCGTCAGCCGCAGGCCGGTGAGGGGCGAGCGCAACTGGTGGGACGCGTCGGTGGTGAAGGCCTGCTCGCGGGCGAGCAGCGCGCCCACCCGGCCGGCGGTGCGGGTGAGGTTGACGCCGACGCGGTCGATCTCGGGGAGCCCCGTCTTGGGGGTGGTGACGGTGAAGTCGCCGTCGCCGATGCTGGCCGCGTCCTGGCCGAGGCGTTCGAGCGGGCGGGTGAGCCGGCGGGCCAAGCCGACGGCGGCGGCCGCGGCCAGCGCCAAGACCAGGCCGGCGAGCCCGGCGAGCTCGACCCACGACTTGCGCACCCGGGAAGCGCCGGCCGACAACGGCTCGGCCGCCCGCACCACCCCGGTCACACTCGTGCCGGTCACCACGGGCACGGCCACGACGAGGTGGCCGCCGACGGGGAGGTCGACGATGCGGTCTTCCAGCGCGGGCGCCACCTGCGGCTCGAGCTGCGCCGGCCCGGTGCCGTCGATGCGGCTGCCCAAACGGTCGTACAGGCCGAGGTCTTGCTCGGGCTCGGGCTTCGGACGGCGGGTGTGCAGCAGCAGCCGGCCGTCGCCGACGCGGGTGGCGGCCAGGGCCGCGAGTTGGGTGAGCTCGCGCCCGTCCTGGTCGGCCTGGCGGTGGCGGATGGCCACCGCCAACGGCAACGCGAACAGCGCCTCGGCCAGGGCGGTGACGGCGACGATGGCGATGACGATCCGCCGGCTCACGGCGTGGTGCCGGCGGCGTCCTCGAGGCGGTAGCCGACGCCGCGCAACGTGGTGATGCGGCTCGGTCGCCCCGGGCCGTCGCCGAGGCGGCGGCGCAACGCGGCGATGTGTACGTCGAGGGTCTTGGTCTCGCCGTACCAATGCTCGTCCCAGACGTCCGTCATCAACGTCTCCCGCCGCACCACCGAACCGGCGTCCTGGGCCAGGCGGGCGAGGAGGTCGAACTCCTTCGGGCGCAGCTCGATCTCCTTGTCGGCGACGCGCACGCGGCGGGGGCCGAGCTCGATGACGAGGTCGCCGACTTCGAGCTGCTGGTCGCGGTCGCGTAGCTCGTGGTCGCGCAGTTGCACCCGGACCCGGGCCAGCAACTCGGAGAGCCGGAATGGCTTGTCGACGTAGTCGACGGCGCCGGCGTCGAGGCCGAGCACGACGTCGACCTCGCTCGTGCGGGCGGTGAGGATGATCGTGCGCAACGTCGGGTGATGGAGGCGGAGGCGGCCGAGCACGTCGAGGCCGTCGGCGTCGGGCAGGCCGAGGTCGAGCAGGAGGAGATCGGGTTCGCCGTCGAGGGCGAAGACCTCGGCTGCGCTGCGGCTCAGCACGACGGTGTGGCCCTCGGCTTCGAGGGTGCGCACGAGCCCTGGCCCGATCGACGGGTCGTCCTCGACGAGCCAGATGGTTGCCACCTCCAAAGTTTTACCCTCTCCTTAGCCCCGACGAAGGGGCGCGCCTCTACCGTCGCTTGTATGCGCCGCCGTCTGCTCTTCGTCCTCTTGGCCTTCGTGGGCCTGGGCGCCTGCGCGTCGAAGGACAACGGCGGCGCGGTGGCGTCGTCGCCGACGACGATCCCGTCGACATCTACGTCGACGTCGACGGCGAGCGGGTGTGCGTCGTCGACCACGGTCGCCGGCAGCCAGGCCGGGCCCGAGACCAATGCGCCCGGCGACATTCCCGACAACCAGGCGTTCGTGGCCTACTCGCCGCCCTCGGGCTTGTACACGGTGAAGGTGCCCGAGGGCTGGGCCCGTTCGGAAACCGCCACCGCGGTGACGTTCACCGACAAGTTCAACTCGATCGCCATCGACACCGCGGCCGCCCCGGCGTCGTCCGCACCGTGCTTCGCCTTGAAGGAAACGACGACCGCGACCAGGAAGGCGGGCACCGCCGTGCTGGTTCGCTACCAGGCCGACTCGCCGCCCGACCAGGTCACCGGCAAGGTCGTGCGCGACGACGTCGAGCGCTACGAGTTCTCCCGCAACGGGACCCAGGTCGTGCTCACGTTGGCCGGCGCCGCCGGCTCGGACAACGTCGACCCGTGGAAGACCGTCACCGACTCGTTCGCATGGCGGTAGTCCTCGAAGCCACCGACCTCTACCGCTTCTACCACGCGGGTGACGACGAGACCTTGGCCCTCCGGGGCGTGTCGCTGCAGGTGTCGACGGGCGACTTCGTCGCCGTCGTCGGGCCTTCCGGTTCGGGGAAGTCGACGTTGCTGGCGTGTCTCGCCGGCTTCGACGAACCCGACGGCGGCTCGGTTCGCATCGACGGCCGGCAGGTGACGAGGCGGCCCCATGCCGAGCAGGCGGCCATGCGGGCCCGGTTCGTAGGGTTCGTCTTCCAGGGTCAGAACCTGGTCGGACACCTCGACGTCGAGACCAACCTCCGGGCGGTGCAGGCGTTGGCCAAGCAGTCGCGCGGCACCGCGGGGTGGCGGCGGTCGCTCCTCGACGAGCTCGGCATCGCCCACCGGGCCCGGGCCTACCCGTCGCAACTGTCGGGGGGCGAGGCCGTGCGGGCCGGTTTGGCGGTGGCGTTGGTCAACGATCCGCCGGTGGTCCTGGCCGACGAGCCCACCAGCGAGATCGACGGCGAGGCCGAACAACGGGTGTTGGCGTTGTTCCGCCGGCAGGCCGCCGCGGGCCGGGCGGTGGTCGTCGCAACCCACAGCGAAGCGGTGGCCGACGCGGCCACGCGGGTCGTGACCCTGGCCGACGGCGTGGTCGTGGCGTGAACATCGTCGTGGCCAAAGGCTTGTCGCGCGTGTTCACCGGCGACGGTGGCGAGGTCGTGGCCCTTCGTGAAGCGACGTGCTCGCTGGCGAGCGGCGACAAGGTGGCGCTGCTCGGGCGTTCGGGTTCTGGCAAGTCGACGTTGCTGCACTTGCTCGCCGGCCTCGACCAGCCGACGGCCGGCGACGTTTCGTGGCCCGCGCTCGGGGCGGCGATGGCGTGGCCCGCGGGCGTGGTGGCCACCGTGTTCCAGGGCGCGAGCTTGGTGCCGACGTTGACGGCGGTGGAGAACGTGTCGCTGCCCCTGCTCCTTCGGGAGGACGACGAGGACGGTGCCGAGGCATCGGCGGTGGCGGCGCTGGCCGCCCTCGGTCTCGACGCCATCGGCGGGCACCTGCCCGACGAGCTCTCGGGCGGCCAGTCGCAGCGCGTCGCCATTGCTCGGGCGCTGGCCGGCGGACCCCGACTCCTGTTGGCCGACGAGCCCACGGGACAGCTCGACGCCGTTGCCGGTGCCTCGGTCGTCGACGCCTTGTTGCGGGCCGCGGACGCGTCCGGCGGCGCGCTGCTGGTGACGACCCACGACGAACGGGTCGCGGCCCGGTTCCCGACGCGATGGACGATGGAGGACGGAGGGTTGCGGTGCTCGGCCTGACGTGGCTGGGCGGCCTGGCCCGTCGCCGGCGCGGCCGGCTCGTTGGAGTGGCCGCGGGTGTGGCCCTGGCCGTCGGGCTGTTGGCGTCGCTCGGCAGTTTCGTCGCGGTGGCCAAGTCGGACATGACCCGCCACGCCGGCGCGGGCGTGCTCGTCGACTGGCAGGTCGAGGCCCAGCCCGGTACCGATGCGGCGGCGGTCCTGGACGCGCTGAAGGCCGATCCTTCGGTGCAGGCGGCGACGCCGGTTGCGTACGCGGCCACGACCGGCCTGCAGACGACGTCGGGCGGGACGACCCAATCGACCGGGCCCGGCGTGCTCGTGGGAATGCCGGCCGACTACGGGCAACGCTTCCCCGGCGTGGTGCGGCCCCTGGCCGGGTCGGCGTCCGGCGTGGTGCTGGCCCAGCAGACGGCGGCCAACCTCCACGCCGCTCCCGGCGACACCGTCGTGGTCGGGTTGCCGGGCGGCGGTTCGGCGCCGTTGGTGGTGGAGGGCGTGGTCGACATCGCCCAAGCGGATTCGTTCTTCCAGAAGGTCGGGGCCGCGCCGGGGTCGTCGCCGGTGGCGCCGCCCGACAACGTGGTGCTGATGCCGTCGTCCACGCTGGCGTCGTTGGGCGCGGGCCCGATCACCCAGCAAGTCCACGTGCGGTTGGGCCGGGACCTGCCCCGTGATCCCGCGGCCGCGTTCGTCTTCGTGTCGGGCCAAGCCCGCAACCTCGAGGTGCGGTTGGCCGGGGGCGCGCTGGTCGGCGACAACCTCGGGGCGGCGTTGGGCGCGGCCCGCCAGGACTCGTTGTACGCCCAACTCCTGGTCGTGTTGCTCGGGTTGCCCGGCGCCGCGGTGGCCATGTTGCTCACCCGGGCGGTGGCGGCCTCGGGCGCGACCAGGCGGCGGCGCGAGCTGGCCGTGCTCCGGGCTCGGGGCGCGACGGCGTCGGCGCTGGCGTCGGTGGCGCTGACCGAGTCGGTGGTGGTGGCCGTGGGCGGCGGAGTTCTCGGGTTGGCGGCAGCGTGGGTCGCCGGCCGATGGGCCTTCGGCTCGGGATCGTTCGGGACGACGACGTCGTCGGCGGTGTCGTGGGCCGGGGGCGCGTTCCTCGTCGGCGTGCTGGCGACGGTGTTGGCCGTGTTCGTGCCCGCCCGCCGCGAGGCGCAGTCGGTCGGCGTGGTCGCGGCCCGGGCCGAGGTGACGCGCGACCGGATGCCGTTCGTGTTGCGGTGGGGGATCGACGTCTGGCTCCTGTTGGCCGGCGGTGCCGTCTTCTGGCTCACGAGCCGGGGCAAGTACGCCCTCGTGCTCGCGCCCGAGGGCGTGCCCGCCATCTCGGTGAGCTACTGGTCGTTGGCCGGACCGCTGTTGTTGTGGGCCGGCATCGGCCTCTTCGGCTGGAGGTTGGTGCAGTGGTCGTTGGGGCGGCGGGCGGCGTTGGTCGCGGTGGTCCGCCGCTTCGCCGGGGCCGGATCGCTGGCCCGCCCGGTGGCGTCGAGCCTCCGCCGGCAGCGGCGCACGATCTCGACCGCGGGCGCGCTGTTGGGGTTGACGTTGGCCTTCGGGTTCTCGACGGCGGCCTTCAACGCGACCTACCGCCAGCAGGTCGAGGTCGACGCCGTGCTGACCAACGGCGCCGACGTGACCGTGTCAAGCCCGCCGGGCGTGGCCGTCGATCCCGCGTTGGCCGGACGGGTGGCGGCCGCTCCTGGCGTCGGTCACGTCGAGGCCGTCGACCACCGCTTCGTCTACGTCGGCGCCGACCTGCAGGACCTCTACGGGGTGAACCCGGCGACGGTGGTGGCCGCCAGCCGGTTGCAGGACAGCTACGTCGCCGGTGGTTCGGTGCGCTCGTTGATGGCGACGATGGCGCGTGATCCTTCTTCGGCCTTGGTGAGCGCCGAGACCGTGACCGACTTCCGGTTGCAGCCCGGCGACACGCTGCGGTTGCGGGTGCGGGACGGGCTAACCGGCGCGCTCGTCGAGGTGCCGTTCCACTACGCCGGCGTGGTGAAGGAGTTCCCGACGGCGCCGACCGACAGCTTCGTGGTCGTGAATTCGTCGTACGTGGCCGCCGCTACCGGTGGTCCGCAACCGAATCAACTGTTGGTGTCGGCGGCGTCGGGGTGGTCGCCGTCCCGGGTGGCGGCGTCGGTGCGTTCGGTCGTCGGCGCCGGTTCTGGCGCGACCGTCACCGACCTCGACAGCGCCCGGCGGGTGGTGGGGTCGAGCTTGACCGCCGTCGACCTGGCCGGCCTCACCCGCCTCGAGCTCTCCTTCGCCCTGGTGCTGTCGGCGGGCGCGGCCGGGTTGGTGCTGCTGTTGGGCTTCGCCGAGCGTCGCCGTACGTTCTCGATCATCAAGGCATTGGGGGCCCGGCGGGCGCAGCTCCGTTCGTTTCTGGCGGCCGAGGCGCTGGTGGTGTTGGCTGGTGGCGTCGTACTTGGTGGGGTCGGTGGCTGGGTCGTGGCTTCGGTGTTGGTGAAAGTGCTCACCGGCGTGTTCGATCCGCCGCCTTCCCGGCTGGCGGTCCCGTGGGGGTACGTCGTGGGGTTGGGTTCGTTGGTGGTGGTCACGACCGTGGTGGCGACGTCGTTGGCGTTGTCGGCGGCGTTGCGGCCTCGGCCGGAGGCGTTGCGAGAGCTCTGAGGGGGAGTCGTGTCGTTGGGGTTGGTGCCTGCACGGTTGGGGCGCGTGTTGGCGCCGTTGGTGGTCGTCGAGGCGGCGTTGGTCGCCGTCTTGGGCGCGCTGGTGTGGCACAGCACCAACGGCGACCGGTTCGACTCGGCCGTGGCCCGTTCGTTGTACGCCGGGCCCGGTTCGTGGGTTCGTGGCGTGGCTTCGGTCGTCACCGTCTTCGGCGCCGCCGGCTTCATCGTGCCGGCCACTGTCTTGGTGACGGTGTGGGCCTGGTTCCTCTTCCGTGACCGCGACCGTTGGCTCGTGCTCTTCGCCCCCGTCGCCGTGCTCGTGCCCTTCTTGGCCGGGCGTGTGTTGAAGGGCGCCGTCCATCGCCAGCGGCCCTCGACCTCGACGCTGTTGCAGGAGGTCCACGCTTCGTTCCCCTCGGGCCACGCCACTTCGTCGGCCGCGCTCGCCCTGACGATCGCGCTGCTGCTCATCGCCGGAGCCGTGAGCTGGCGCCGTCCTGTGATCGTCGGTCTAGGGGTCTACGCGGTGGCCGTCTCGCTCTCCCGCCTCGTCCTGGGCGTCCACTACCTCACCGACGTCGTCGGCGGCATCTGCCTCGCCGGCGCCTGCGTGCTGTCGTGCGCCTGGCTCTTCTCTCGCGGAGGTGGACGGGAATCGAACCCGCCGGACGGGGATCGCCCGTCCCACCCGCTTTGAAGGCGGGGGCTGCCACCAGGTCGGCGAACACCTCCGTTTCGGAAGCTAGCGGGTCACCAGGGTCGCCCGGTGGCCTGGCTCTCGAGCCGGGTAGGGTGCGGCCATGAAGAAGCTGCTGCTGCTCGTCATCCTGATCTCGTTGGGCGTCGTGGCCGCCAGGAAACTGCGGGTCGACTGAAGAACGTTTTCGTTGCCGTCGTTGCCTGGGGCGGCGGCTCACGACGGCGGAGGCGCCACCACACGAAGGCGCCGGCCAGGGCACCGATGACGGCCGTCCCGGCGGCGGTGGGGCCCGCAGGCGGCACGGGCACTCGGTCGCGGAGGCGGACGGGCCTGACGAACTGGCGGATCTCCCAACCTCGTTCACGGGCGGCCCGGGCCAGCTCCCGGTCGGGGTTGACGGCGGTGGGGTGGCCGACGACCTCGAGCATGGGCAGGTCGGTGGCCGAGTCCGAGTAGGCGTAGGACGCCGACAGGTCGATGCCCTCGGCCTCGGCCAAGTCCCGCATCGCCGACGCCTTGTTCTCGCCGTAGGCGTAGAACGCCATCTCGCCGGTGTAGCGCCCGTCGTCGTCGACGGTGGCCTCGCTGGCGATGATGCGATCGACGCCGAGATAGCGCCCGAGGGGTTCGACGATCTCCGCCGGTGACGCCGAGATGATCACGACGACCCGACCGGCGGCCCGGTGCTCCTCGATCAGGTCGGCGGCCTCGGAGTAGATGATCGGCTCGACCACGTCCTCGAGGGTGTCGGCCACGATGCTGCGGATCTTCGCCTGGTCCCACCCCTTGGTGAGGGCGAGTACCGATTCGCGCATCCGGGCCAGCTTCTCCTCACTGGCCCCGAGGTGCATGTAGACGACCTGGCCCCACAGGCTGCGCAGGACGAGGCTGCGGGAGATCATCCCCTCCCGGTAGAGCGGCCGGCCGAAGGCGACCATCGACGCCTTGGCGATGACCGTCTTGTCCAGGTCGAAGAAGGCGGCCTCCATGCGCAGCCGATCCTAGGGAGGGCGAACCCGTCAGGTTCAGCGTTGGGCGTTCTTGAGCAGCCGCTCGAACTCCCGGGTGACCAGCGCTTCGGTCAGCTCCGGGCCGCCGTGCTTCGCCCGGACCGCCGACAGGATCATCGACCTCGGCGACAACACGTGCTCCTCGACCAGCGCCGACACCGCCAGCAGCACGCACGGGACGGCCAGCGCCACCGGGATGCTGAGCAGGAGGAGCCACGTCGGCATGCCCTCTCACCTACCGCTTTGCCCTGGCCGGGAAACCGCCCCTTGTTGCTGTCACACCCCCGGCGTATGGTCGCCCTTGACGCTTCGCCGTCCCTCTTCGCAGCGCCCTTTTGCCGTTTGCCGTTTGGTGGCGCCGCCTTCGTCCGGTCGTTTTCTCGTTGGTGAAGAAGAGGTCGAGCGTTGGTCACCCCGTTGTCGTTGGCGGCTCCTGCCGTTCCTGTCGTTCCCGTCGTGCCGATTGCACCGACGCTCGATGCGCTCGAGCCGTTCCTGGCCGACCCCGAGGTCACCGACGTGCTCGTCAACGGCGGCGGCTCGGTCTGGGTGGAACGGGCGGGGCGGCTCGAGCAGTCGCCAGGCGTTTCGCTGAGCCGATCGCAGGTCGAGTTGTTGATCGAGCGGATCGTGGCTCCTCTGGGGTTGCGGATCGACCGGGCTTCGCCGTTGGTCGACGCCCGCCTGCCCGACGGCTCACGGGTCCACGCGGTGGTGCCGCCGTTGGCGGTCGACGGGCCGTGCCTCACCATTCGCCGCTTCGGTGCCAGGCCGGTGCCGCTGTCGTCCTTCTGCCCGCCGTCGGTGGCCCGGTTGCTGACCACGGCGGTGCGGGGGCGGGCCAACGTCGTCATCTCCGGCGGCACGGGCAGCGGGAAGACGACGTTGCTGAACACGCTGGCCGGCTCCATCCCCCTCGGTCAGCGGATCATCACCGTCGAGGACGCCGCCGAGCTGCGGTTGCCGGCCGGCGCCCACGTCGTCCGGCTCGAGAGTCGTCCGGCCAATGCCGAAGGCGTGGGCCGGGTCACGATCCGGGAGCTCGTGCGCAACGCCTTGCGTATGCGGCCCGACCGGCTGATCGTCGGGGAGTGTCGGGGTGGCGAGGCCCTCGACATGTTGCAGGCCATGAACACCGGGCACGAGGGGTCGCTGACCACGTGCCACGCCAACAGTCCCGACGATGCCTTGCGCCGCATCGAGACGATGGTCTTGATGGCCGAGGCCGGTCTGCCGTTGGCCGCCATTCGTGAGCAGATGACCTCGGCCATCGACGTGGTGGTGCAGGTCGCCCGCGGTCAGGCCGGGGGCGACCGGCGCATCGTCGAGATCGCCGAGGTGGTCGAGGGTGGCCGGGCCCGCCCGTTGTCGGCGAGGGAGGTCTAGTGCGGCGCCGGCCTTGGCTCGTGCTGTTGCCGGTCTGCGGTCTGTTGACGGCCGGGCCGGTCGTCGGTGCGGTGGTATTGGCCGGGGTGGCCGTTTTCGTCTGGCGCTCGGCAGGTGGTGCCTCGGCCCGTCGTTGTTCCGCGGCCGACGCCCAACTGCCGACACTGCTCGAAGCCATCGCCCGCCACTTGCGCACCGGCGGATCGTTGACCGAAGCCATCACCGCGCAGCAGCCGGGCCAGGAGTTGGCCGATGCTTGGGCGGCGGTGGCCGCCGGTGCGCCGCACGTTGGCGTGGTGGCTGCCCTCGACGGGTGGGTGGCGGCCAACGACCGACCACCCGTGCGGCTGGCGGCCGCGGCCCTGGTGTTGGCGGCGGAGACGGGCGGCTCGCCTGCCCGTGCCGTCGACGGCGTGGCCGCGACCCTGCGCGCCCGCGCGGCCGTTGCTGGCGAGCTCCGTGCCCTCACCGCCCAGGCCCGCGCCTCCGCGCTCGTCATCGCCGTATCGCCCATCGCCTTCGCCCTGGTCGCCTCGGCCACCGATCCACGGACCCGCGCCGCCTTCCATACGCGCACCGGCACGACGCTGGTGCTCGCCGGCCTCGCCCTCGACGCCCTCGGCGCCTGGTGGATGTCCCGCCTCTGCCGTTTCGGTGCGCTGCCATGACCCGCTGGTCGGTCACCACCTTCGCCCTCGCCTGGCTCCTGCCCCTGGCGTGGGCCCTCTGGGTTGCCCTCGCCGTGCGCGAGGTGCAATGGCCCGCCGTCCCCTCGCGCCACCGCCGTCGCCGGCCGGCACACGCGGCACCAAGGCGTCGGCCCGCTTGGTTGCCAACAACCGGTGCCGCGACGGCACGACACGCAGCCGGGCCGAGGCACGGGCCCTCGTCCTTGGCGTCCGCGGGCCCGGCGCGGCACGAGCCCTCGGCCTCGACATCACTCGGCCCGGCGCGGCACGAGCCGTTGGGCTCGACGTCCGTCGGTCCGGCGTCGCACCAATCCGTCCGTACACCCTTGCTCGACCGGCTGGGCCGCAACCCGTCGGCCCGGGCGCTGCTCGAGCGGGCCCGGCAGAAGCGCACCACCGCGGCGGTGCTCGATGCCATCCCCGATGCGGTCGACCTCCTCGCGGTGGCCGTGGCCGCCGGCCTCAACGTCCGGCTCGCCGTGGCCGCGGTGGCGAGCAGGGCGCCGCCCGGGCCCGTCACCGACGCGCTGCGGCTGGTCGAGGCCGAGGCCGCCGCGGGGTCGCGGCTGGCCGACGCCTTGGAGCGCCTGCCCGAGGCGCTGGGCGAACCGGTCCGGCCGCTGGCCAGGGCGCTGGTCGACGCCGAACGCTACGGCGCGCCCCTCGGGGCCAGCCTCGAACGGATAGCCGACGACGCCCGCCGGGCGAGGCAGCAGCGCGCCCAAGAAGCGGCCAGGCGAATCCCCGTCCGGCTCCTGCTCCCGCTGGTGGTCTGCATCCTGCCGGCCTTCGGGCTGCTGACCGTGGCCCCACTCATCGCCGGTGGCCTTCGGGCCTTGCGCCTCTGACGACACCGGCCAACAGACAGAGAGACCAACGAAGGAAGTCGTCCTATGCACCACCTCATCCCGATGCAGTTGCGGTTGCTGGCACGCGCCCTCGAGCGAAACGACCACGACAGCGAAGACGGCCAAGCGACCGCCGAGTACGCCCTCGTCCTCCTGGGCGCGGCCGCGGTCGCCCTCCTCGTCGTGAGCTGGGCGACCAAGACCAACGTCGTCGGCAAGTTG
>JAXDPV010000148.1:0-47563 GCA_034668185.1 Actinomycetota bacterium | reverse complement strand
CAGCGAGGCGAAGTGCTGCTCCTCCCGGGAGGCGATCGAGCGGAAGTCGGCGAGGTTCGAGCCGAACGACCCCAGCCCCTCGGGGATGGGCCCCGAGCCGAACGACGGGTGCAGCCGGTTCACGACCAACGCCGACACGACGATCGAAGCTTCCGACAACCGGTCCAAGAAGAACGCGGCCTCGGCCACGGCGTCACGCCGGGGCGAGGTCACCAACACGAAAGCCGTCGACGGCGCCTGCAGCAACGACAAGACCGAAGCCGCCCGGTCACGGAAGCCCTGCTCCATCCCCTCGAACGCCTGGAAGAAGGCGACGGCGTCGGCCACCACCTCGCCGCCGACCACACGGGAGATCGTCCGGAGGAAAGCCTGGGTCGCGAACCCCACCGCCTTCAGGTACGCACGGGTCGGCATCATCAACAGCTTGAAGATGCGGTTGTCCAGGAACCGCGTCAGCCGCCGGGGCGCGTCGAGGAAGTCGAGCGCGTTGCGGGTCGGCGGCGTGTCGATGACGATGAGGTCGTACAGCCCCGACGACGACAGCTCGTACAGCTTCTCCATCGCCATGTACTCCTGCGTCCCCGACAACGCCCCCGCCATGTTGCGGTACAAGCGGTTGCCGAGGATGGCCTCGGCCTGCGCCGGCGAAGCCGCGTACCGGGTCACCAACGAATCGAACGTCGACTTGGTGTCGAGCATCAGCGCCCACAGCTCGCCGGGCCACTCGCCGTCGACCAAGCCGGGCACGTTGGTCAACGACTCGAGACCCAACGCATCGGCCAGCCGCTTGGCCGGGTCGATCGTCACCACGCACGCCCGCCGCCCGGCACGGGCCGCTTCCAAAGCCAACGCTGCCGCCGTCGTCGTCTTGCCGACCCCGCCCGAGCCGCAGCACACCACGATCGAGCGGTCGGTGACGAGCGAGGAGATCACAACGCTTCCACCTGCGCCGCCAACGCGGCCGCCAGCACCTCGAGCTCCGAAGGACCCACCTCGGGCGTGAAGAGAAACGGCAACTGCAACTGCGGCAACGGCAACGAGTCCGACAACCGGGACAACTGCGCGGCCTGCAACTCCTGGCGGGCACGACGGAACGCCGCCGCCTCGGCCACGTCAGGCGGCATCGCCGCAGCGCCGTCGGCCGGCAACGACAACCGTGGATACACCCCGTTGACGACGAGCGGACCGAGCTTGATGCCGACCCGGTCCTCCAACGCATAGGCCGTCTCGACGACTTCGTTGACCGGCGTCTCCTCGGGCAACGTCACCAGCACCACCTGGCACCGGCGAGGGTCGGACAGCAGCTCGACGACGTCGGCCGCCTGGGCCCGGATCGGCCCGACCCGGGCCGCGTCCAACAGTCCCGAAGCGCTCGTCAGGAACGTGACCGCGTGCCCGGCCGCGGGCGCGTCCAACACGATCAGGTCGGCCACGCCGGAACGTTCGAGCTGCTTGACCTTGCCCAACACCAAGATGTCCTTGATTCCGGGCACGGCCGTCGACACCACGTCGAGCGCACCCGAGTTGGCCAGGCGCTTGGAGATCCGCCGCATTCCGTGGTCTTCGAGGTACTCGAGCAGGGCGTCGTCGGGCGTCAGCGTTCGGGCCCGCACGTCGGCCTCGCCCCCGGGCCCGCCGCCCCCGTGCAACACCGTCTCCTCGTAGGTCAGCGCCTCGTGCCGGCCGAACACCGAGCCGATCCCGCTCTTGCCCTCGACCTCCACGATCAGGGCCGAACGACCGGCCCGGGCGGCCATCCGGGCCAGGGCCGCGGTCACCGTGGTTTTGCCTACCCCGCCCTTCCCGGCGACGATGAGGAGCCGCGCCGTCGCGCAGAACTGGGAGACGTCCATTCGCCGTCGCAGGCTAGTCAGCGCCTTCTTCGTCACGGCCACCCTGGTGGCCGCCCTCGCCGCGCCCGCCAAAGCTCAGGCCCGCCCGACGACCACCGTCGACGTGATCGAGGTCAGCGGCCTGCTCGATCCCATCCAGGTCGAGTTCATCGGCCGCGCCCTCGATAACGCCAACCGCGACCACTCGGCCGTGCTCGTGATCCGCCTCGACAGCAGAGGTGCGGTCGTCGCCCAGGCGAAGATCGACGCCCTCGCCGAGCGCTTCAAGACGTCAACCGTTCCGGTCGCCGTCTGGGTCGGCCCAGGCAAGGAGGCCAAGGCCGAAGGCGCGGCTCAAGACCTCTACGCCGCCGCCACCATCAAGGGCAAGGCGCCCCAGACCCCGACCCTCGGCGATTTCATCGTCGGCCTGGCCGACCGCACCGGCGTGCCCACCAAGGTCGTCGAGCGCCAGGGCCGACCGCCGCAACGCCAGCTCGCGCCCGAGGCCCAGGTCAGGTTCGACGAACCCTCGCTGCTGGCCCAGATGCTCCACGCGGTGGCCACGCCCTCGGCCGCCTACCTCCTGTTGGTGGTCGGGCTCCTGCTCATCGTCTTCGAGTTCTTCACCGGCGGCGTGGGCGTGGCCGGCGGCGTGGGCCTGGCCTCGTTCGCCCTCGGCGCCTACGGCCTCGGCGTCCTCCCCACGAGACCGCTCGCCCTCGCCCTCGTGGCCGCCGCCATCCTCGGCTTCGCCGTCGACGTGCAGGCCGGCGTGCCCCGGGCGTGGACCGTCATCGGCACCGTGGCGTTCGCCGTGGGCAGCTTCTTCCTCTTCGCCGGCGGCCTTTCGGTCCCGCTGGTCGTGCTCGGCCTGGCCGTCGCCGCCATCGTGTTGTTCATGGTCGCGGGGATGCCGAGCATCGTCCGCACCCGCTTCTCCACGCCGACCATCGGGCGGGAGTCGATGCTCGGCGAAGAGGGCACCGCGCTGTCCGACATCGACCCTGACGGTGTCGTCACCGTCCGCCAGGCGCCGTGGCGAGCCAGGACCAACCGGGCCACGCCCATCCCCTCGGGGGCGCCGGTGCGGGTGGCCGCCATCGATGGACTTCTGCTGGAGGTTGAGCCTCTGGAGGGGGCAGCCAAGGACGCCGGCCATTAGCCACCAGCTAAAGATGCTGGTCAGGGGCCGCGCTCGCGAAAGTTCACACTTGTTTGGCGGTCCACTGGAGGATTACGGTCCGGTTCGTCAAGGGGGATGCAGTGAGCGCGCAGACGACCGAGGAGCTCTGGCAGATCAAGGCGGCGTGCCGGGGGCCACATGCGGCCGTGTTCTTCCCACCCTCCTCGTTCGAACGTAAGGACGAGAAGGAGGAGCGGGAGACCCGGGCCAAGGCGATCTGCCGCCAGTGTCCCGTCATGAAGGCCTGCCTCGACTACAGCCTGCGCATCCGTGAGCCCCACGGGATCTGGGGCGGCCTCAACGAGGTCGAGCGCAAGCAGTTGCTCGCCCGCCGCGCCGGCTGACGCACGGTAACGTGGCGCTTGCAATGGCAAGCGCACGGAGCGCCCCGGTAGACCACCTGGTCTGGAAGCAGACGACCGTCGACGGCCGTCCCGCCCTCTATGGCCAGGCGGGCGAGGGCCTGCCCCTCCTCTTCCTCCACGGTTGGGCCCTGGGCCAGCACGCCTACAAACGCTCTCTGAAGCGCCTCGTTCACATGGGGTGCCGGGTGTACGCCCCGGCCCTGCCCGGCTTCGGCGGCACCGCCGACCTGCCGGGCGACGCCTTCTCCCTCGACGGCTACGCCGCGTGGGTCGGGGCCTTCCTCGACGCCGTCGGGGTCGACGAGCCCGTCTTCCTCGTCGGCCACTCCTTCGGGGGCGCGGTCGCCATCCAGGTCGCCCACGCCAAGCCCAAGCGGGTACGCACCCTCGTCCTCGTCAACTCCGTCGGCGGCGCCATGGCCGAGCGGCCCATCTGGGACTGGGGCATCCACTTCCCGGCCGACATCCTGCCCCTGCCCCGCATCACCCGGGTCCTCCCGGTGATCCTCGAGGACGCGCTCCCGAATCTCATCCGCAACCCCCGGGCCATCTGGCGGGTCGGGCAACTGGCCCGCTCGGCCGACCTCACCGAGGAGCTCGAAGACCTCCGCCGCCGCCGGGTGCCGGTGGTCGTGCTGTGGGGCGAGCAGGACCGCATCATCCCGAGGGCCAGCTTCGATGCGCTGTGCGCCGCCATCGGCTCGTCGGGCGAGGTCGTGAGCGGCAACCACTCGTGGCTGCTCGCCGACCCCGACTCCTTCGGCGAGGTGATGACGAACATCGTCGAGGTCGCCCGCGTGGCCCAGCAGGAGCAGGAGGCCACCGGGGTCAGGGCAGGCGCGGGCCGCCGACGCGGAGGTCGCCCCGTCGCCGGGTGACGCCGGTGGCGTCGAGGTGGGCCAGCAGCGGCAGCACGTACTTGCGGCTGGTGCCGAGCGCTTGGCGTATCGCCGACGCGGTCACGCCGGCGGGTGACTCGGCGAGCAGGCCGGCGATGACGGTGGTCGCGGTCTCGACCGCCGATGGGGCGAAGAACATGCCGTCGAGTTCGACGACGAGGCCGCGCCGCACGATCTCGCGCACGTCGGCCCGGTCGGCGCCCGCGTCCTCCGGCGTCGGCGGCGAGAACGGCGAGGCTTCGAGGGCGTCGACGTAGGCCGACGTCGTGGCCTCCTGTCCCGCCGGCCGGGCCCTGCCTTGGTCAACGACGATGCCGTCGAGGTCGGCGAGGACGGCACGCTCGCGTTCGCCGAGTGTCGCAACGTCGAGCCCACGGGGCCCGGCGGTGGTGACCGCGGCCGCCAGTCGCTCGGCGGTGGCTTCGAGGAGCGCAGGTGCGACGACCCATCGGCCGGCGTCGGGCGCGCGGCGCTCGCCGGTCAAGCGCTCGAGCACGTCGGCCTCGACCCATCCGCGCTCGGCGATCACCCGCTCGACCGAGCGCGAGGGCGTGGCCTTCGCCGCCGGGAGCACCTGGTCGACGTCGTGGACCTCACCCCCGCCGACGGTCTCGCCCCGCCCGCTCTCCCGCAGGACGTAACGGTCGCCGGGCAACAGCGGAACCGCCACCGGCAGGTGGACACGGACGGCGCCGGTCGTGCCGGGGGCCAAGGCGTCGGCGCCGAGCACCCTGACCCTGACGGCGTGCTCGCTCGACCCGAGGTAGACGGCGAACGCGCCCCTCCTGCTCACGTCGTGGTCGAGGGTCGCGAGAACGGTAAGGCTCCCGTCGAAGGTTCGGGTCGGCGCCCATTGCGACGGCCGGACGAGCACGTCGCCCCGCTCGACCTCGTCGTGGGAGACACCGGTGAGGTTGACGGCGAGCCGCCGTCCCGGCCCGGCAACGTCGAGCGCGGTCTTGTGGGTCTGGAGGCCACGCACCCGGACGGCCCTGCCCCGGCCAGGCAGCAGGACGAGCTCGTCGTCCACGGCCACCGAACCACCGGCCAGCGTGCCCGTCACCACCGTGCCCGCGCCGCGCGCGGCGAAGGCGCGGTCGACCCAGAGCCGGGGCCGGCCGGCGTCGGCGGCGCCGGGCGTGGCGGCCAGCATCCGGTCGAGGGCGGACCGCAGTTCGTCCACACCGATGCTCGCGGGCGCGTCGACGGCCACCACCTCGGCCCCTTCGAGGAACGTGCCCGCGACCCGCTCGGCGATGTCGAGGCGGGCCAGCTCGACGTCGGCCTCGTCGTCCAGGAGGCCGACCTTGGTGAGGGCGACGACGCCGGCGTCGACGCCGAGGAGCTCGAGGATGCGCAGGTGTTCCTCCGACTGCGGCTTCCATCCCTCGGTGGCGGCCACGACGAAGAGGCACGCATCGACCGCGCCCACGCCGGCGAGCATGTTCTTCAAGAACTTCGTGTGCCCGGGCACGTCGACGAAGGCGACCTCGCCGGTCCAGGCGAAGCCGAGGTCGATGGTGAGGCCACGCGCCTTCTCCTCGGCCAAGCGGTCGGGGTCGGTGCCGGTGAGGGCGAGCACCAGCGTCGACTTCCCGTGGTCGACGTGGCCCGCGGTGGCGACGACCCGCATCGTCAGGCGAGGGCGGCGGCGAGGACGGCGTCATCGTCGGGGTCGACGGTGCGCAGGTCGAGGATCGTCCGGTCGCCGGCGACGCGGGCGATGATCGGCGTCGTCCAAGCCCGCAGCTCGGCGGTGCGATCGCCGTCGAAGGCCACGCCGACCGAAGGGATGCCCGCGCCCGGCGCCGAGCCTCCACCTGGCGTCGACTCGCAGTCGACCACATCGCCGGCGCCGAGCTTCTCGGCCCGCGCCCGAAGTTCGTCGGCGTCGATGGTTGCCATGCGCCAGAACGGGATGGCGTTGCCGTCGCGGCGGAGGTAGGTGAGGGCGAGGTCCTGCAGCGCGCCGAGCACGAGCCCGCCGGGGCGGAGGGCGCGGGCCAACGGATGGCGGCGGCACCGTTCGACGAGGTCGGCCCGGCCTGCGATCACCCCCGCTTGGGGCCCGCCGAGGAGCTTGTCGCCCGAGAAGGTGACGAGGGCGGCGCCCGCAGCCAACGTCTGGCGCACCGCGGGTTCGCCCGCGAGCCACGGCGGCGGCGGCCCGTCGAGCCAGGGCGTGGCCGCGTCGAGGAGGCCGGAGCCGGCGTCGACCACGACCGGCGGCCCGAGGGTGGCGAGCTCCTCGACCGTGGTCGATTCGGTGAAGCCGGTGATGCGGTAGTTCGAGGCGTGGACCTTGAGGACGACGGCCACGCCGCCGATCTGGTCGAGGGCGCGGCGGTAGTCGGCCAGGCGGGTGCGGTTGGTGGTGCCGACCTCGAGGAGGGTCGCGCCCGATTGCGCCATCACCTCGGGCACGCGGAAGCCGCCGCCGATCTCGACCAGCTCGCCCCGGCTCACGGCCACGGCCTTGCCCTCGGCCAGCGCGGCCAGCACCAGCAGCACGGCGGCGGCGCCGTTGTTGACGACCAGCGCGTCCTCGGCGCCCGCGGCCCGGGCGAGGAGGGCGGCGGCGTGGGCCGAGCGCGATCCCCTGGCGCCGGTGGCCAGGTCGAGCTCGAGGTTGGTGTAGCCGGCGGTGGGCGCGGCCGCCATCGGTGCCCGCCCGAGGTTGGTGTGCAGGAGCACGCCGGTGGCGTTGACGACCGGGCGCAAGAGCGTGTTGGCCATGGCCTGGGCCCGGGCGCCGGCCGAGGACGGGTCGCCGGCGGCGATGGCGGCCCGGGCCGCGTCGACCAGGAGCGGGTGGGGGAGGGCGACCCCGGCCGCGGCCCGGTCGCGGGCCAGGCGGGCGACCGAGGGCGGGCGCACGTCGGACACACTACGGGTGTGCCCGACCACGTCCTCTGCCGCTTCGACCAACTGGTCGAGGGACGGGGCCGCCCGGCCAGGGCCGGCCACCTCTACCTGGCGGTGTTCCTCGTCGAAGGTCGGGTGTACGTGGTCGAGAACCAGTGCCTGCACGTGGGGTCGCCCCTCGACGCCGGCCCGGTGGTCGACGGCCGCATCCTGTGCCCGTGGCACGGCTGGGCCTACGACCTCGAGACCGGCAGCCTGCACACGATGTTCGGCGACCGCCCCGGCATCCGTGCCTTCCCCGCCCGGGTGGAGGGTGGCGAGGTGAAGGTGACCGTCGACGCGGCCGTGCGAGACTGACGCGTCCTCATGGGTGCGTTCATTCGGTTCGTCTTCCGGACCCTGGTCATCATCTTCGTGTGCTCGGCGGCCGTGCCCATCACGGTGGTCATGGTCGTGCTGGCCTCGTTCATCTTCCTGCCGCTGCCGGCCAAGCTGCCGAACCCGAAGGCGATCGAGGCCGGCCAGGTGAGCCGGGTCTACGACCAGAACGGCCAGGAGATCGGCCAGTTCCGCGAGTTCGACCAGTCGATCCCGGTGCGGCCGGTCGACATCCCCCTGCACATGAAGCAGGCGGTGATCTCGGCCGAGGACCGCAGCTTCTACCAGCACGGCGGGGTCGACGTGCGGGGCAGCGCCCGGGCGTTGTACGCCGACGTGCGGGGCGGGGGCGTGCGCCAGGGCGGCTCGACGATCACCCAGCAATACGTCAAGAACACCTACGTCGGCAAGGAACGCACCCTCACCCGCAAGGTGCGGGAGGCGGTGATCGCCAGCCAGCTCGACCGCCAGGTCGACAAGGACGAGATCCTGTTCCGCTACCTCGACACGGTGTCGCTGGGCGAGGGCGCGTACGGCGTGGGGGCGGCGTCGGAGACGTACTTCCGCAAGCCGGTGTCGCAGATCTCGGTGTCGGAGGCGGCCATGCTCGCCGGCATGATCCCGGCCCCGAGCCGGTACGAGCCCCGGGGCAACCCGATGCTGGCCGAGACCAAGCGCCAGTCGGTCCTCAACCAGATGCTGCACGAGGGTTACCTCACCGCCGAGCAACACGCCGAGGCCATGACCCAGACGATCTACGTGGTCGGTTCGGCGGCGGCCCCGCCGCCCGGGCCCCACACCATCGTGTACCCCCGGGCCCAGACGCAGTTCAACCAGTACCCGTACTTCATGGACTACGTCGAGAAGTACCTGAAGGGGAAGTACGGCGCCAAGAAGGTCGACAGCGGCGGGCTGCGCATCCAGACGACGATCGACCCCGCCATCCAGGCCGCGGCCGAGAAGGCGGTGGCCGACGCCATCTCGGGCGCGCCGCCGGCCAAGATCCCCGACGGCGACGGCACCACGCCGCTGGAGATGGGGCTGACCGCGGTCGAGCCCCAGACCGGGTTCGTCAAGGCGTTGGTCGGCGGGCGTGACTTCAACGCCCCCGGCGGGCAGGTGAACCTCGCGCTCGGCTACTGCCCGCCCCGCAACGACAAGCGCATCAAGAAGATCGAGGTCGAGCCCACGTGCTGGCCGCTGGCCGACGAGGACCGTTACCCGCAGAGCGGTGGCACCGGGCGGCAACCGGGTTCGTCGTGGAAGCCGTTCGTGCTGGCGGCGGCGTTCGAGAAGGGCGTGCCGCCCACCAAGGTGTACCCCGCGCCCAACTCCTACAAGGTGCCCGACTGCAAGCCGACGCCGACGTTCGACTGCACCATCGGCAACTACGAGGGCGCGTCCTACGGCTCGGCCGACCTGCGGACCGCGACCAAGAAGTCGATTAACACCGTCTTTGCCCAGCTCATCCGGGACGTCGGCTGCAAGGAGACGGCGGAGATGGCCAAGAAGCTCGGCATCACGTCGGCCTATTACTCGCCCGACTTCCACACGTGCTCGGGTTCGTACGCGCTCGGGGTGCTCAACGTGTCGCCGCTGGAGATGGCGTCGGCCTACTCGACGTTCGCCAACCGCGGCTTGCGCCAGGAGCCGACGCCGATCGTGCGGGTCGTCGACAACCAGGGCAACGTGTTGGAGGACAACCGGCGCCGTGAGCCCACTCGTGTCTTGGACGAGGTCGTGGCCGACAACGTCACCGACGTGTTGCGGGGCGTGATCGACGGCGGCACCGGCACCCGGGCCAACATCGGCCGGCCCGCCGCCGGCAAGACGGGCACGTCGCAGGCCTCACGCAACTCGTGGTTCGTCGGCTACACGCCCACGCTCTCGACGGCCATCTGGGTCGGCTACCGGGACGTGCCCATCCCGATGAAGTCGGTCAAAGGCTGTGCCCCCATGACCGGCGGTTGCCTGCCGGCCAAGACGTGGCACAACTTCATGGCGCCCGCGCTCAAGGACGTTCCTGTCACCGACTTCAAGCAGCCGGCACCGATCAAGCTCATCACCGACAAGCTCAGCCAGCAGGCCCGCACCGGCATCGACCCCGGTACCGCCCGCAAGCCCTCGTCCACCGGCATCGGCGGCCCCTACCAGGTCGGCCCTGGCGCCCCCACAGCCGAGGCGCCCGCGGCCACGCCCACCACGACCACCGCTCCCGTCGCTGGCGGCCCGGGTTCCACGACCACCACCGCCCGACCTCCAGGCGCGACCACGACGACCTCCCGGCCGTTGATCGGCGGCGGAACGGGCTAGCTGTCGACGGTCCAGGTCGGGACGATCGGGCCGCTCGGCCCGGTGACGGTCACCCGATTGGTCGAGCCCTGGACGGTAAGACACGCCGACGCCGGCAAGGCCCCCGGCGGCGAGGTGGCCACCGAGGACTGCACGGGTGAGGTGGTGTCGTTGATCGGGAAGCTGCAACCGGTGGTGTTCGTGTGGGTCGTGACCGAGGGAGTGCCCACCGGGTAGACGGTCAGCACGCCACCGCCGGCGCTGTCGGACCGGACGCAGATCGACCTCGCCCCCGAGGGCTGGTCCCACTCGTAGAGGTAGGCGCGGTTGCCGTTGACGAGGCCGTCGGTCACCCGCTGGCCACCGTTGGCCTGGCACACCGCCGACGCCTTGGTGTTCGGCGGGAGCGGGGCGCCGGGATGCGGCCCTGGTGCGTCGGGGCGGAACCGCACGATGGGCATGTCGGAGCCGGTGTTGGCCACGATGACCCGCTCGTTCGTCGTACCGACCTTGACACACACCCACATCTCGGTCACGCCGATGGGGCCGTTCTGGGCCCAGGTGTCCACGAGGTAGGGCACCGTGCCCGCGGCCGTGCCCGACAGCAGCGGATGCGGCCCCGGTGCCGAGTTGCCGGACGAGCTCGTGCACGCGTCGGCGTTCGAGTCCGTCGTCGGCAATGTTCCCGAGCCCGGGCTGCCGGTGTAGATCTCGTACTTGCCGCCGTAGTTGATCGAAGGCCCGTCGATCCGGACGCACACCCAGGTGTGTTGGCTCGAGACCTGCCGGGTCGCCACCTTGAGGAACGTGTCGCCCGCGGCGTAGCCGCTGTAGGGGGTCGTCCCCGCGGCGCAGTCGTCCGAGGGATAGACACCGGCGCTCGGCGGCGACGGCGGTGCGATCACCGCCGTGAGCACGCCGGCGATCTCCTCGGGGTCCTGCTTCCCGACGGTGCCCACCGACGAGCGGTCGGCGAAGGCGTAGAGCGGGTCGACGGTCGGGGCGTAGCCCGCGGTGCAGGCGTTGACGACGCCGTAGCCGTCGGCGTCGGTCGCGAACGAGTTCGTCGCCGGCGACCACCAGTACTTCGTCCAGGTGGCGATGACGTTGCCGACGAACGGGCTGTTGTCGGAGTTGACGGCCCGAAAGGGGAGGTTCAGGCACTCGTACGGCCCGGCGACGACGTAGGGCGGGCTGAACACCACGACCGTCCCGTTCACCGCATCGGCATTGGCACCGGTGGAGGGCAGCGCGCCGGCCACCAAGCCGAGCGCAGCCGCGAGAGCGACCAGCAGCAAGCGAAACTTCTTCATCGACGGACCCCCAGGACCTCGAACAGGTCGGCTACCGACGAAGGACTTCCTGCTGAGCTCGACCCGACCCCGCCCCGAGCTCCGGGACGAAAACGTACAAGAACCGCGGGCCGCGCCGCTAGTGGCGGGTCAGGGCTTGCTGCCGGCGGACGGGTCGCCGCCGTCGGGGCACTTGAGGATCTTGTCGCACGTGGCGCGGATGGGGACGCCGAAGAAGACGGCGTCGGTGCCGAAGCCGAGGGGGGCGTAGGCCCGGGAGGCGACGGCCAGCACCTCGCCCTTGTCGTTGAGCAGCGGGCCGCCCTGGAAGGCCGAGCCGATGGCGGCGTCGTGTTGGATGCCGGCGGAGGACACGTCGGCCACGAACCCTTGGCTGATGGCGCCGCCCGAGGCCCCGAGGCCGGAAACGGCGAAGATGCGCTCGCCCGTCTTCAAGCCGGCGTCCTTGGCGACGAACGGGAGCTTGGGCAGCCCGCCCTTGTCGATGATGAGGAGGGCGAGGTCCTTGTCCTCCTGCCATGTGTGCAGGGTGGCCTTCATCTGCTGGTCGCCCTTGCGGACGGTGATCGGCGGCCCGGGCGTGCGGGTCGCGGCCCTGATGGTGTTGTAGGAGGTCACCAGCAACGTCTGCTTGTCGTCGGACGCGACCACGAAGGCCGAGCCCACCGACGGCTGGCCGGCTTCGTCGAGCGTGCTCACGAAGAAGATCGACGGCTGCACCTTCTTGACCAGCGCGTCGAGGGTCTCGCCCTCGGCCCGGATCTTCTTGATGGGCTCGAGCTCCTTGCGGACCTCGGCCTTGGCCGACTCCCGCTCGGCGTCGATGGTGTCGATGGCGGTCTTGAAGCGGGTGTCGAAGTTGTCGGTGAAGCTCTTGATCCGCTCCTCGTTCTTGCTCAGCCGGAAGTCGTAGTAGGCGTACATGACCGTCCCGCTGAATGCCGCGCCCACGGCCGTGGCCAGGATCAGCATGGAGATGCCGAGCACGGTCTTGGGTACGAGCCGTTCCCGCCACGGCGGTGGGCGGTAGTCCTGGTCGAACAGCTCGACGCCGCCGTCGCGCTCGCGAGTGCCTGTAGCCACCACGGCAGCGTACGCGAAGGGACCCCCTTGCGGGGGTCCCCTGCGACTGGTTCTTCTGCCTTGGTTTTGGGCGGCTAGTTGATGCCGTCCAGCACCGGCGAGTTGAGCTTGGTGTCGCCCATCGAGCCGAGGAAGGGGATCGTGCCGAAGGTGAACACGCCACCGTCGGAAGCGATGATCCAGTACCCGGCGCCGTTGGGGGCGACCAGGATGGCGACGGCCGGCTTGTTGAGCTTGCTGCCGCCCATCGAGCCCTTGAAGTCGGCGGTGCCGAAGGCGAAGATGCCGCCGTCGGAGCCGAGGAGGTAGTAGCCCTGCCCGTCGGGCGTGGCCCCCAGGTCGATGATCGGGGCCGTCAGCTTCATCGCCCCGGTCGAGCCGTAGAAGCCGGCGTCGCCGAAGGTGAAGATGCCGCCGTCGGAAGCGACCAGCCAGTAGCCCTTGCCGCTGGGCGTGACCGTCATGCCGATGATCGACTTGTTGAGCGTCAGGCTGCGGGCGTCGGGGATGTCGGTCGGGGCGTCACCGAACGGGTAGACCCGGCCCTTGGCGTCGACCAGGAAGTAGCCCTTGCCGCTGGGCGTGGGCTCGATCTCGACGATCGGCGAGGTCAGCACGGTGCCACCGAGCGAGCCGAAGAATTCGGCATCGCCGAAGGTGAAGACGCCACCGTCGGAAGCGACCATCCAGTAGCCCTCGAACGTCCTGGGGTTGGTGGCGCCGCCCACGATCGGCTTGTTGAGCGTCCGGTCGCCGAGCGAGCCCCAGAACTTCCGGTTGCCGAAGGTGAACACGCCGCCGTCGGCCGCCACCATGCGGTAGCCGAAGCCCTCGAAGGGCTGGTTGCCGCCGCCGCCGCCAGGCCCGCCACCGGCGCCGCCGGGGATGGTGCTGGTCGTCGTCGTGGCCGGCTCGGTCGTAGTCGTGGCCGGACTCGTGGTCGTCGTCGGGCACGTGCCGTAACCGGCTTCGTAGCCGTAACCCGTCTCGGCGGAGTAGCCGGTCCCGCAGCCAGTGAAGGCAGCGGGAGAGAAGCTGATATCGCTGGCGAGGAGCGCGCTGACCAGCAGGCCGGCGCCCAGAAGCGCCACGACTGCGGCTTGCAGAGGATTTCGTCGGACGACAGCAACCATCAGGTCATTCTCCCATTCCGCCGACAAGGGTGGCGCGCGAATTGTTATCAGAAACCACGTGAGCTACGCAATCACCGCAATACACTACGCCGATTGCGGCTGCTTTGTCTGTATCGCGGCCGTCCGACGCAATTTCCACTCTTCCCGCATCAGTATGCAGGCCAAACCGAGGACGGCACCGGCCGAGACTACGTAGGCGGTTCGCAGCGCGCGCCAACGATCGAAGTATGCGCGATCGACGGCCTGTCCGAAGGCGGCCACGCCACGGGCGTCTTCGCGGGCCCCGCCACGCGGCGATCGCCAGGTCGGGTCGAACGGCTCAGGAAGCAGCAAAGGCTCGGCCGGTATGGCCCGGTACTCGACCGGCGAACGCCGGCTCACCACCCCCGACGGAGCGGTGGACAAGGTGGCTGCTGCGGTGGATACCGGAGCGCGCAGCGGCCCTGGCTCCAACCGGCTGGCGATGACCAGGTCACGGGAAACGTTTTCACGCTCCCCAAGGTGCAGAAGCTCACCCCAGTCTGCGACTTCCCAGCGTCGTCGCGTTCCCAGGTCTGAAGGGTCAGCGGCCTTGTTGACGTAGATCTTGAGCGCCGGGTCGTCGTACACCAGATGCAGATCCGTCTGTTGGTCGAGCCAGGAGTATGACCCCCAATCGACCGTCTTGAAGACGGTGACGTACTGGACACCCAGTGGCGCCATGGCCGCACCGAAATGGCGGATCGCGTTTCCTTCCGAGAGCACGAACTCGAGGTATCGCGATCGGTCCAGCCGTGACCCCGACCGAAGACCGGGAAGCTCGACGTTGTCGCCAGCAATGACGTCCCGCTGGAAAACGGCGGCAGCCGGGTTGGAAATGATCCGCTTGTCGGTGAACGAGAAGGCCAGGTATTGGTGCCAAGGGAGAGCGAGGATCTTCCCTGGGCCCTGGCCGATCAGTTGGTCCGCCCGTCTATAGGAGGCCGGGTATTGTGACGCCCGCAACCGACCCGCGAGGCCGAAGAACAACGATGGGTCATAGGCGACCGGTATGGCGAGCGCGACCGCGGTAAAGGCCCGACGGCCTCCTGACGACCGCAGGGTGGCGATGAGCCGCTCGGCGCCGATGCCGAAGAAGACGGCATACGCCAAGGGCAGGAGCACCACGAACTTCTGGGGCTCGCGCATGATGGCGAATCCCGGAACGTGGTCGAAGAGGAGTCGATAGAGCGGCGCGGCAACGCCCTGGTCTCCCAATGCGAGGAAGTACCCGGCGGCGGCAGCGAAGAGCAACGGGACGAGCAGCCGCTTTCGATCCGGCGAGCGCGAGGCCGAAAGGATGCCGGCACCGACCACGACGAGCATGCCCGTGAGGACGATCGGCCAACCAGGTACGTCGTCCTTTGGCAACTTTGGCTCGGCGCGCCAGAAGCCGTACTGCGCCAAGACGTTGAGGTGGAGCCCGAGGATCGGATCGCCCCGGGTCCGGAAGGACACGACGTCGGCTTCTGACACTGCGATCGAGGAGGTCGATTGCGACGACCCGGCAAGGAGATAGGCCGAGCAGGCGAGAACGGCGAGGGCGACGCTCGTCGCCCAGACCCATCGCCGACGTGTTGGGCGGCGGAGCATCACGCCTATCCCAAGAAGAGCCAGGATGAACACGAAATGGGTGCTGAACGCCATGACGACTGCGATCCAGAGCGCCGCCCCGAGCGACCGCGGCCAGCGGTGGGTGTCCGCGCGTACGAGCGCGGCGGTCGCCCAAGGCAGCAGCGCGTAGGCGATCAGAAAGGCGACCTGACCGGCCCACAACCGCTCGTACACGACCGGGCTGAGGACATAGACGAGTCCGGCGCCGATCCGCGCTGTTCTCGTGCCCCCAACGAGCCGTGCCATGCCGACGGCTCCCACTGGAAAAGTGACCGCGACGAGCATCCACGACACGGCCGCGGCGCCGATCAGCCGATCGAGCAGATAGACCACCCCTGCAAACGGCACGCCGGCAGATATCTCGCCGTCGAGACCCCAGAAGCCGCGTGGCGCGCCGGGATGCGGACCTTGAACCCAGTCGAGAAGGAGCAGCCAGCCTCGGCCGACGAACGGCGCCACCACCGCAAGGCCGAGCAGCGAGAACACCACCAGTACGAAGAGATTCGGGCGGCCTCCGGCGTCGGCGCCGGTGACCGAGATTCGTTCGCTATCGTTCGTCGCTGCGGTGGCTGACCTCCCGGATCCCCGAGCTAGGCGCATCGGCAGCGACTGATGGCAGAGGGACTCACCAGGGCAAGCGTACGTGCGCTCCGACAGAACTCCCTCGCGAGCGAAGGCGGTCTGCTGCTCTTCGTAGGCATGACCGTGGTCAACATTTCGAACTTCGCCTTCCACCTCGTGATCAGCAGGATTCTTGGGCCCGCCGTATACGGCGGGCTCGGCGCTCTGCTCGGGGTGCTGCTCGTGCTTCAGGTCCCCGTGGCCGCGGTGGAGGTGGCGATCACGCAACGCGTGGCTTCGCGCGGCCCGAAGCCCGATGGCGACCTCGGGCCCCTGGTCATCGGGCCGCTGGTCAGCAGGGCGGTGATCGGGGCGATCGTTCTCGTCGTGTTGGTAGGGGTGCTTTCGCCGGCGATCTCTGGATTTCTTCACCTCGCCTCGGCGACCGCGGTGACGCTTCTCGGGCTCATGGTGGTGCCCGTGCTGATCGAGTTGGTTCCGAAGGCATTGCTCCTCGGGCAGCGGCGCTTCCGGCCGGTCGCATTCGCGCTGGTCGGCGGGGCGGGTGCCCGGCTCGTGCTCGGCGTGCTCCTCACCCGAGCGGGCGCAGGCATCAGCGGGGCCATAGGCGCCACCGTCTTTGGTGAGCTCGTCGTGGCGACATCGTTGTTGCTCGCGGTTCGAGACGCCGTCGCCCACGGCGACGAGGCCAACGTGCTGCGCATCCGGCTGCGCGATGCGGGCAGGGCCGCCCTTGCCCTGACCGGATTTTGGACCTTCTTGGGCATCGACACGCTCATGGCCCGGCATTACCTCCCGAGGTCACAGTCGGGGTACTACGCGGCCGCCGCGACCGCGGCGAGGGCCGTGTTGTTCCTTCCTGCAGCGGTCGCGCTCGTCGCCTTCCCGCGCTTCGCCGAGGACAACGGCCGTAGTCCAGGAGCGCGTAGAGCGCTGATCGAGGCGGTGCTCGTCGTCGGCGGGATGGGTGCTGCGGCGGCCTTGGTCATCCTCGCCTTTCCTCGACTCTTCATCAGCACCATCTTCGGAGGCCAGTACGTCGGTTCGGCCGGGATTGTGGGGATGCTGGCTCTCTCAGCCGCGGCCATGGGCCTGGTGAGCGTCCTACTGCACTACCTCCTCGCGACCCGTTCTCGTGCGGCGATGCTGATTTGGGTAGCGGTCGTCGGTGTCGTCTGTGCCATCGTCGCCTTCCACCACTCGATCCGACAGGTCGCCAGCAACATGCTCATCGCGGCCCTGCTGCTGACGCTGACGATCGGGGTCGTCGCCCTGAGAAAGGGCAGGGTCCGGACGACCGAGCGATGGATGGGGGAGCGCCACCTCTGGGACCTCGTCGCGCCTGAGGTGGAACTGACGCTCGTCGTGCCCCATTTCAACCCAGGACCGCGCTTCAGGCCTAACATAGATCGCCTCATCGCGGTCCTCGAGGCGCAGGAGAAGTCGTTCGAGATCATCGCCGTATCCGACGGCTCGACCGATGGCAGCGAAACTGCCCTCGGCGATATCGCCGGCGAAACGGTCAGGTGCGTCGCCCAGGCGCGCAACACTGGCAAGGGCAGCGCGCTCCGTTTGGGTTTGGCGATGGCCCGCGGCCGGTACATCGGCTTCATCGACGCCGATGGTGACGTCGTTCCCGACCTGCTCACCCCCTTCCTCAAGATCATCGACCTCTACGAGCCGGACATCGTCCTCGGGAGCAAGCGCCATCCGCTCTCGGAGGTCGACTATCCGCTGGTCCGCCGGATGTACTCGTGGGGCTACCAACAACTCATTCGGACCCTCTTTCGCTTGAACATCCGCGACACTCAGACGGGCCTCAAGATCATCAGGCGCGACGTGCTCGCGCGGACGTTGCCCGTCATGGTCGAGAAGCGCTTCGCCTTCGACCTCGAACTCTTCGTCGTGGCCCGGCACCTCGGGTATCGCCGGTTCTTCGAAGCACCGGTTCGGCTCGAGGAGCGGTTCTCGACGACGATCTCGCCCCGAGCCGTGTGGCGCATGTTCGTCGACACCATGGCGATCTTCTACCGGCTGCGGATCCTTCGCTTCTATGATCGGCAGGTGTCTGATTCGGTCGTGTCGACCAGCACCGGCTTGAACGCGAGCTCGGCTCCATGAGGCTGTTGATTCTCAACTGGCGCGACCGCATGCATCCTCAGGCGGGCGGTGCCGAGGTGTACACCGATGAAGTGGCCAGACACTGGGCGGCGTCGGGCCACGACGTCACGTTGTTCTCGAGCCACGCATCGGGGCTGGCTCACCATGAGGTCGATGGTCGATTCCAGGTCGTTCGCCGAGGCGGGCCGCTCTCGGTCTACTCGGAAGCCCGGCGTTACTACCGGCGCGAGGGTATCGGCCGGTTCGATCTGGTCATCGATGAGGTGAATACCCGTCCGTTCTTCGCGTCGAAGTACGTTCGCGACGTACCCGTCGTCGCGCTGATCCACCAGGTTGCAAGAGAGGTGTGGGACAGCGAGTTCCCATTTCCGATCGGCGTCGTAGGCCGCCGGTGGCTCGAGCCGAGATGGTTGTCACACTACGAACGTGTGCCGACGTTGACCGTCTCCGCCTCCAGCGCGGCTTCGCTAAGGGCGTATGGCCTGCAGAATATTTCGGTCGTGCCGGAAGGACTGCGGCCTCTCGCTCCGGCGGTACCTGTCACCAAGGAGGCCAAGCCGACGTTGGTCTTCGTGGGCAGGATGGCGGCCAACAAGCGCCCGGATCACGCCATCGAGGCGTTCGTCATTGCCCGCGAGAAGGTTCGCGAGCTGCGCCTCTGGATGGTCGGGTCGGGCGCCATGCTCGACAAGCTCGCGGCCACGTCACCGGACGGTGTGACCTTCTTCGGTCGGGTCGATGACCTGACCAAGCTCAACCTCGTCGGCCGGGCCCACGCCATCGTCGCCACCTCTGTCCGGGAGGGCTGGGGGTTGATGATCAGCGAGGCGGCGGCGGTGGGCACGAGCGCGATCGCCTACGACGCGCCCGGCTTGGTGGACTCGGTCACGGCGGCCAATGGGGTGCTCGTCGCATCCCGGCCCGACGCCGTGGCGGCCGAGGTGATTCGACAGGCCCCAACCTGGACCGCGAGCGCGAGCGTCGGCTGGGATCCAGGCACGCGATCGTGGGAGGACGTTGCCGAGATCGTCTTGGCCCGCGCGGAAGCCCTCATCGGCGGCCGGTCGACACAACGGCGTCCCGACATCGCTGGTCGCGTCGAACCTGCCGCAGATCCGCTCTGACGGTGCCCTTGGCGCCACGGTCGACTCGGGCACGAACCTGGTACCTCGGGATATTGGTTGGCGGCATTTTGCTCCGGGTGCTGGTGGCCCTGGCGTTCGGCCATCCCTACGACTTCGAAATCTGGCGGAGCGTCGTCCGTCTCTTCTGGGGCTTCCACGTCAATCCGTTCTTTCTGTGGAGCCAGGGGCCGCTGAGCCTCATTGCCCTCGAGCTGACGCATGCGCCGGTAGCCGTGGTTCGCGGACTTGGTCTGGGCGAGGGCAACGTGCTCGAGAATCTCCTCCTCCACGTCCCGTTCATCGTCGGCGATCTTCTCGTCGGTTTGGCGATCGTCCGGCTGGTCGACGGATGCGATCCGAGGTGGCGGCGGCGAGCTTTGTCGGCCTGGGCATTCCTGCCCGGCTTCTGGTGGGTCTCGGCTGGCCACGGACAGATCGATCCCTGGATACCGGCAACCGTTCTGTTCGCGGTATACGCCGCGTCCCGGCGCTCGTGGACCGCGGTCGGGCTGTGGTTGGCCTTGGGATTCGGCTTCAAGTACGTCCCCGTGATCGTCGTTCCTGGCTTCGTATGCTTCGCCTTTCGGCAGCAGGGGTATCGAGCGGCCAGGCGGGTAGTGCTGAGCTTCTCGTTGGGCAGCGCGGCGGCGTTGGTGCCGCTCGCCGTCAGCGTCGCGGGTCTTGGATTCTCCCGCGGAGCCTCCCTGCTCTACACCCGGGTGGCCTGGTGGAGCGTCGGTACCTCGGGCGACGGAGGAACGGGAATGGCGGTACTCAGCACGGACGCGCTGGCCAAGGCCTACCACTCGCCCTATCCGGCCGTCCTCGCGCTCCTGAAGTCCGCCGATATCGGCGTGCCGGTGGCCACCAAGCTTCCGCCCGTACTGGTTGTTGCCGGCGTGCTGGCGTCACTGGCGTGGTTCGTCCCTCGGGTCATGCGCGCGGCACCGGTGGATCGTGCGGTCCAGGATCCGGCTGACCAGGGCGTGATCGACCTCCTCACCTACGCCGGGCTCACGCTGCTGTTCGTCGGCGGTCTCAGCCAGGTCGCGGTGATCCAACGGGTGTATTGGGCCCTGCCGCTGATGCTCGTGTCCGCGGTCCTTCGGCGTGCGCCGGCGGGCTTCGGGTTGGCGCTCCAGTTCTCTCATCTGTTGCTCTTGCCGATCATGTTCGTCGAGTCGCCGCTCTTCTATCTGCGGCCACCGTGGGACTACCACGACGCGGGATCTCTGGTGAGATCGTTCGCCGAGGCTGCGGGTCTGGGCCGGTCGCCGCAGTTGGCCCTGATCATCGGGGCGGTGCTGGTCCCGGTGGGCTTGGCGTCGTTCTTCGCCAACGGTGGCGTGCCAAGAGCGGGGCGTTGGAGAGGGGCCATACTCGGCGTAGCCGCCGGATGGGCCTTACTTCCGCTGCTCCGGCCGAGCACCGTGATCGTCCTGGCACTCGCCACGCCGCTCGCTCTTTTTTCCGTCCTGGGCGCCCGCGTCCCGCGCCGGAATGTGGTGTCGACGCTGCCACTCCTGGCCGGCCTCATGGTCTGCGTCGCGGCGACGGTGCTCCAGCCGTGGGCGGCGCATCAGATGCAGCCATGACGCACTCGCGCGATATCTCGGGCCGCAAACGGGTCGCCCTCATCCGAGGCGAAGGGTTGGCCGCCGTCGAGCTCGAGTACCTAGCGCGGGCTGGATCGACCGTCGAGCTGGTCGCGATCGGGGCGGACTACGCGGAGCTCGGACGGGGGGCGCGTCTGCTCAATCGCGTGTCCGGCGCCCGCGGCGCGTTCGTGTTGTCACACCTCAGCCGAGAAGGTCGTGACCTCGCTAGTTCGTGCGATGCGCTTTGGTTCGCGGACCCCTACCTGAGGATGACGTTCGAGGGTGCCGCCTGGGCTCGCCGCCTGCAGATCCCGTACGTCATCACGGTGTGGGAGAACTTGCAGCGGCACCCCTCGCTCCAGGTTCGGCCGTGGCGGTCGAGAGCGGCCGAGGCCCTTCGAGGTGCTGCACTCATCCACTGCGTGACGCCTCAGGCGGCGGAATATGCGCTCGCCTTCGACCAAAGGTTGGCTCGGTCGGTGGCCACGGTCCCACCTGGCGTCGACCGATCACGGTTTGCGCCGTCCGATGGTCCGCCATCTGGACCGCATCGCTTCTTGTTCGTCGGTCGTCTGGTGGAAGAGAAGGGCGTCGAGGAACTTCTGACGGCTTACGAGGACGTCCGCAGACTGGTGTCGTGTGAACTCGTCGTTGTCGGTGTGGGACCACTGGAAGACGTGGTTCGGGCGGCCGCACGATCGTTGAGCGGTCTCACCTATCTCGGCTTCCAGGATCGAGACGCCTTGCCGGCGATCTACCGCTCCTGCCACACGCTCGTGCTGCCCTCCCGACCGAGGACACTCTTCGGTTGGCCAATCTGGGAGGAGCAGTTCGGTTTCGTGTTGGCCGAGGCCATGATGTCCGGCCTGGCGGTGGTTGCCAGTCGCAGCGGTAGCATTCCGTTTGTCGTTGGGGATACGGGCTGGCTCGTGAATCCAGAGGGTGGAGCGCCGGCTTTGCAAGAAGCGTTGGTGTCGGCCGCCACGGATTCGGCGGCGTGGCAACGGCGCAGCCAGCTCGCAACGGCTCGCGCCCGCCGGGAATTCGACGCCGCGACGAACGCCGACGCGCTGTTGAACGTCCTCTGCCGAGCAGTCAGCTAGTTGCCGGCGATCACAGTAGGAGAGATGAAATGAGTCGATGTCTGGTCACCGGCGGCGCCGGGTTCATCGGTGCCCATGTGGTACGTGCACTAGCGGACGAGGGTCACGAGGTCGTCGTGCTCGACGATCTCAGCGGCGGCTTTCGGGACAACGTCGATGACCGGGCGCGCCTGGTCGTCGGTTCGGCGGCGGTTGTCGACGACGTGACGAAGGTCTTTTCCGAGGGTCCGGTCGACTATGTGTTCCACCTGGCGGCCTATGCCGCCGAGGGCCTGTCGCATTTCATCAAACGGTTCAACTACGAGAACAACCTCATCGCCAGCGTCAACTTGATCAATGCTTCGGTCAATGCCGGCGTTCGGTGCTTCGTCTTCACATCGTCGATCGCGGTGTACGGCGCCGGTCAAGTCCCGATGTCGGAAGACATGATTCCGCAGCCGGAGGACAGCTACGGCATTGCCAAGTACGCCGTTGAACAGGAACTCCGCGCCACCCACAAGATGTTCGGGCTGCCGTACGTGATCTTCAGGCCGCACAACGTGTACGGCGAACTCCAGAACACCGGCGATCCCTACCGCAATGTCATAGGAATCTTCATCAATCAGATCTTGCGGGGCGAGCCGCTCTCGATCTTCGGGGACGGCGAGCAGACCCGCGCGTTCACCTACATCGCAGACGTCGCACCGGTGATCGCGCGGGCAGCCTTTCATCCCGAGGCCTACGCCGAGACCTTCAACGTCGGAGCAGAGGTCCCCTACACCGTGAACCACCTCGCGAGTGTGGTGCGGTACGCGATGGACGTTCCCGACCACCCAGTGATCCACCATGCTGAGCGGAGCGAAGTGAAACATGCATTCTCCGATCACTCGAAGGTCCAAGGCGTCTTCGGTGTCCCACCTCCTGTCCCTCTCGAGCAGGGCATCAGCCACATGGTGCGTTGGGCCCGCCGGGTCGGCCCACGGACGAGCAAGCCGTTCTCGGCCATCGAGATCCCGCGGGGCCTGCCCGAGTCATGGAAGGCCTTGACGGACGACGTTGCGCCGCCCTCAGGGCGTCAATAAGGCCCGCGTCTCACATACGGCCGCAGGAATTGGACGCGTTCGAGCTGTGCCTGGGTTTCCCTCGCGGTCCTGGCGAAGACGATGAACGCAGCGTGCTTGACGACCTCCAAGGCCCGGCGAGGGCCATTGTCGGCGTAGTGCCGCATGCGCGCCGCCCAGAACATCCGCTCGAGGGTGCGCTGCTCCTCCCGGCGGTCCGTGCCCTTCTGGCGGGGCAAGGTCGCCCGGCTCGGTAGGGAGATCAAGGGTTCGTCCACGTAGGCCACGTCGAAGACATCGCACAAGCGCATCCACATGTCGACGTCGGACCAGAAGCCGAAACGCGGGTCGAAGAGGCCGACCTTGTCGTACGCCTCCCGCCGCACCATGCAGGTTCCCCAGACAGGCGACAGGAAGAGCGCCGAGCGGAGGAAGGTGTGTTCCAGCAAATCGCGCCCGGGATGACATGGCGGGATGCCGGCGGTCGACACCCCCGCCTCTGAGCCGTCGTCGCGCAGGTACCGGTAGGCGTTGAAGACGAAGCCGGCCGAGGGGCAGCGATCGAGTGCGGCCGCCCAACAGTCGAGCAGTTCAGGGTCGTAGACATCGCCGTCATGCAGATTTGCGACGTACTCGCCGCTGGCAGCGGCGATGCCGGCGTTGAGATTTCCCGGCATGCCGAGGTTGTGCTCGTTCTGACGCCAGACGATACGGTCGTCGTCTCTCTGCAGGGCGAGGACGACATCCCTGGTGTTGTCGGGCGAACAGTCGTCGGAAACGATGAGCTCGAAGTCGCGAAGGCTCTGGTCGAGAATCGATCTGATGGTCGTCGGCAACGACGCCGCGCGGTTGTAGGTCGTGAGCACCACGCTCACCTTGGGGCGGGGTGAGTTCGTCAACGGCCCAAGGGCCGGACGGCGGCGGCCACGATAAAGCCTTGGAATTCGGGACGGAGGGCACCGAGCGTCCGTTCCACGCTGCTCACTATTCGGACGAACGCAGAGTTGTCCTCGCCGCCGCGGCGCCGGGGCACGAGACGGACGGCGACATCGACGAACCCAGCCGCGGACAGCAGAGCTTCAACGTCGCCAACGGAGTACTCCCGGATGTGGCCGTAGGTCTCGCCGGCCGTGGGTATGGGTAGCTCGAACGGAGAACGGCCCAAGGCCATCATCCCTCGGTTCGTCAACGACAAGAGGTTGGGCGTGGTCACTACGACGGTGCCTCCGGGGCGGAGGGTTCGGGCGAGTTCGAGGAGGAAGCTGACCACATTCGTCGGAGCCAGATGCTCCAGGATCTCGCCGCACACCACCAAGTCGAAGGAGCCAGTCTTGAAGGGCAAGGCGTAGGCGTCCGCGCCCAGTGGGTGCGCTTCCACTGTTCGGCACAAACCGCGCCACGTCGGGTCGGCCAAGAGTGTGCGGGATGGGTGTTCCAGGCCGATCACGGTTGCAGTTGGGAACGTTGCCCGGATGGCGGCGGCTGTGTAGCCATAACCGATTCCGACATCGAGCGCCCGCTCGACGACGGCCGAGTTGGCACGCAGCAGTTCCATCATGGCGGCCAGGCGGGCCAGGTTCTCCCGGACGATCGGCCGATGGTTCGTCTCCCATTGTTCGCTGGTCAGCGGCAATGCCTCCAACCCACGCTTGATGCTCTGAGCATCCCCGTTCAACGAAGCCTCCACTTCATGACGCGGCGTACACCGAATGTCAGCAATGCCGCGAACGCGACGACGACGGCTCCAGCGACAGCATCTCCGCGGTCGTAGGCCACACGGTCGAGTGCGGCGACTGGGACCGTCATGCCGTATTGGGCGCCACGCACCGCCAGGTCGTAGCCGCTCGGACCACTGATGTTGCACTCGCCAAAGACGGCCGCTGGCTGCGGCGATACCAGCCGTTGGTCGATGCCAAGAGTCACCGTCAAGGACGAGGCCTGTGGCCCGAGTACCAGGAAATGCGTTCCCGGAAGAAGCGGTGTCGTCGATGCAGGATGGCCCGACGCGACGCGGCCTTGATGGGTGGCCACGAGACGCAGAGGGTCGCCGCTGTACTCCTCGAGGACGAAGGTTCTCGCTGGCGTACCCTGCGCCGCGAAGACGCGCGGGCGGACGAGCGAGGGTTGAACGGTGCCACTGTTCGAAAGTTCGAAGACCGCACCTGATCGCGGCGGCAGAGTGATTTCGGGATCGGGAAGGGCGCCTGCGGGGAGGAGCCCAGGGATCTCGATCACCTCATCGAGCCCTTGCCGACATTTGACGTGGATTGGAGCGGGCGCGGTCGAGGCAACACTCGATTGGGCCGGCCCAACCCCGGTTACATAGAGGTAAGGCGTGCCGGCCGCACGCAGCTTCTTCGTGAAGAAGCGTTCGTCCGGCGGCGGGCGAAGCGACCAGTTCTCATTTGAGTCGCGCCGAATTTGCGCGGCCCCCTGAAAGTCCAGGGGCCAGGTTGCGGAAGCCGGTTGGGCGACGGCGACGCTTACGAGCGCAAGGCCGCAGGCGAGGGCAGCAAGGCGGCCATGCCAGGCTTTGCGGTGCGTCACGGTTGGCCTTCGTCACCGGCCGGCCGGGCGATCACCACGATGTTGAACGCCAGAAGCCCGCGCATCGCCTGGAACGGACCCACCCGATTCAAAATTGCGCCGAAACGGTCCGATCCTGCGAGGACACGCTCGACCACCAGGCCGCAACCTTCCACCAGGGCCCTAGCGGTCTTGAAGGTGAAGAACCGCTTGTGGGTCTCGTCGAGGATGCCAGTCGGCGTGTAGTCGAACCGACCAAGGAGCAGCTTGGCCCGGACGCTCGCGTGGGCGACGTTCGGGACGGAGACGATGACGAGACCTCTCGGCTCCAGTCCTGAGGTGAGTACTCGGAGGGCGCGGCTCGGATCGCTGAGGTGTTCGAGCACGTCGGCGGCAATCACCACGTCGAACCGGTCCTCGTTCCACGGCAGTCGGTCGACCTCATCCAGGTCGACGTGCGCGATCGCGACGTAGGCGCCGTCCGGGATGCCCTGTATGGCGTCGAGGTCGGACTCGAGACCCCAGACCGAGCACCCCCGCTTGACCAGTTCCTGGCCGAGATAGCCACTGGCGCAACCGACGTCGAGCACCCGCGACCCCGGTGGAACGTTTCGGAGAATGTGTGCGTGGGCCCCTTCGGCCGCACGGTCGAGCGCGTACGGAGTTCCAGTAGGCCGAGTCATCCTTGGACGGCACCGACGACGTGCGTCCAACGTTGGGCGATCAATTCGACCGCGGCCCTCGCCATTGCGTCGTGAAGCCATAGCGGCCAATGAATGAGGTCACCGGTGGTCGGGGGTGGCTCGACCTCGATCAGGCGCGGGACGTCGATGACAACCAGGTCCAGCTCTTCGGCGAGCGCTCGGGTCTCGGCGACGGTGTCGGCGTGATGTTTGGCCGAGAACACGAAGAAGGGTTGTGGTCCAAAGGGCAGCGAGGGCAGGTGGACGCAGACAACGGCTTGAGGCGAGAGTCGGCGGACGAGCTCGACGATCCGCCGGTACGCGGGCACATACTTCTTGCTCGGCGTGAACCTGAGCCGCGACCCCGTGAGGCGAACGAGCAGCCGTTGCAAGAATGCCGACTTTCGGACGGGCAGTGGGAGGTTGCCCATAGACGCCAGCGCCAGACCAAAGGTCAGGGGCATGGGCAGGCCGACAGTCCAGGAGTCGCGCGTCCCCGGCTGTATCAGGACAATGTCGGCGTCGGCCAACACTCGTTCCTGGACGAAGCGGTCCAGCGGCAGCGCCAGACTCAGCTCCCGAAGGGACGTGCCCTCCTTGGCGATGATGTCGACCTTCCATGGACCACCGAGCCGCTCTTCGAGGAGGCCTGCCAGCCGATTGGGATAGATCGCCGGCTCGTCGAGCGGCAGGCGACCCTCATGCGTCCAGTGGACGAGCGAGTCGCCGAGTACGACTAGGCGCCGCTCGCGGGCATTCATGGAGGTCAGCCTGTCGGACTCTTCGCCCACGGCCGGTGAGCGTAGGTGACCTGGTGGGGCAGCGTGCCCACGGAGGAGTCGCCTTCGTACCGCCGCTAGTCTCGCCTCGTGTTCGCCGTCCTGGCTCTGCTGTTCCTGGTGGTGCCGTTCGCCGAGCTGTTCGTGCTGATCAAGGTCGGGCAGGTAATCGGGGCGCTGCCGACGGTTGCCGTGCTGGTCGTGGTCAGCGTGGTGGGGGCGGCGATGGTGAAGCGGGAGGGGATGGCGGTAGTCAGGAGGGCGCAAGAGCAGGTGCGCCGGGGGAGGGTGCCGGGGGCGGAGCTGGTCGACGGGGTACTGATCCTGTTCGCCGGCACACTCCTCATCTCGCCCGGGTTCCTGACCGACGTGTTCGGGGTGCTGTTGCTGGTCCCGCCGGTGCGCCGGGTAGTGCGGGCGGTGGCCGTGAGAAGGCTGGCCCGGCGGGCGACCCAAACCATCGAGGTCGACATGGAGCTGGAGGGGTGGTGACCGACCTGCCCATCCAGGTGCGGGATGCGGCCACGGTGATGTTGGTGCGGGATGCGGCCGGCGGCGGCGACCAGAGCACGGGCATGGAGGTCTTCATGCTGCGCCGCAACCTCAACTCCGACTTCGTCGGTGGGGCCTACGTCTTCCCGGGCGGCGCCGTCGACGAGGCCGACAGGCACGCCGACCTGAGCCGCATCTGCAAGGGAAGATCGGACGATGCCGCCAGCGATCAGCTCGGCATCGAGAAGGGTGGCCTGGCCTTCTGGGTAGCCGCCATCAGAGAGTGCTTCGAAGAGGCCGGCGTCCTCCTCGCAACCCACGAGGAGACCGGTGAGGTCATCTCCTTCGCCGACCCGGAGACGAACGAGCGCTTCATCGGGCACCGCAAGGCCGTCGACACCGGCGACCAACGCCTGCTCGAGGTCTGCGAACGAGAACACCTGCAGCTCGACGTCGGCCGCATCCACTACTTCAGCCATTGGATCACGCCGGAAGGCCCGCCCCGCCGCTACGACACCAGGTTCTTCGTGGCCAAGGCGCCGCCCGAGCAGACGCCGTTGCACGACGACCGGGAGACGATCGCCAACCTCTGGGTCAGTCCCAAGGACGCCCTCGCCAGACACAAGGACGGCGAGCTCGACCTGATCTTCCCGACGATCAGGAACCTCGAAGCCATCGGCAGGTTCGCCAAGAGCGCCGACCTCCTCGACCACGCCCAGTCGATCAGCGAGGTCCCGGCGATCCTGCCCCGGATCGTCCAGGACGAAGGCGGTATGCGCATCCTGCTGCCCGGCGATCCCGGCTACGACGAAGCCATGACCGCGCTGCCGGAAGGCACGCCCATGCCCGGCCGCCAAGGAGGCCCCCGCCATGACTGACGCCGACGCCACCACGAACGCACCCCTCACCCCCGGCGTCCCCACTGCGCTGAGCAAGCGGGTGCGCCGCATCGTCGCCCCCAACCCGAGCGTGATGACGGGGCCCGGCACCAACACCTACCTCGTCGGCATCGACGAGATCGCGGTGATCGATCCCGGACCCGACGACGACAGCCACCTCGACGCCATCGCCGCGGCCGGCGGCGACCGCATCAAGTGGATCGTCGTCACCCACACCCACTCCGACCACTCGCCCGGCGCCGGGCCGTTGAGAAAGCGCCTGAAGCCCGACGTCCTGGTGCTCGGCTACGGCGCCCGCGACGGCTTCGACCCCGACGCCGAGATCGGCGAGGGCCACACCATCGACGCCACCGAGTTCACCCTCAGGGCCATCCACACGCCCGGCCACGCCAGCAACCACCTGTGCTACATGCTCGAGCAGGAGAACCTCCTCTTCTCCGGCGACCACATCATGAACGGCTCGACCGTGGTCATCGCCCCGCCCGACGGCGACATGTCGGCCTACCTCGACTCGCTCCAGCGCTTGAAGACGATGGACATCGCCGCCATCGCGCCCGGCCACGGCGCCCTCATCACCGACCCCGTGGCCAAGATCGACGAGTACGTCACCCACCGCCTCGCCAGGGAGGAAGCCGTGGCCGCGGCCCTCGCGGTCGCGGGCCCGGCCACCGTCGAGCAGCTCGTCCCCCTCGTCTACGTCGACGTCGACAAGGCGCTCTTCCCCATCGCCCGCTTCTCGCTCTGGGCCCATCTGAAGAAGCTGCACCAGGACGGCCGGGCCGCGGCCATCGACCCCACCGACATCAGCACCGTGTGGGAAACCGTCGTGGCCAAGCGCCAGTAGCCGCTCAGCCCTTCCACATCGGCAGCGAGAACCCGAACACCGACCCGCCGCCGTCACCCTCACCGCGGTTCGCGGCCCAGAAGCGGCCGTCGAGCTGGTCGAGCAACTGGCGCACGATGTAGAGCCCGAGGCCGACGCCGCCGAAGCGCCGCGTCATCCGGCTGTCGGCCTGGACGAACGGGTCGAGCAAGCGCTCGACGTCACCCTCGATGCCGATGCCACGATCGGAGACCTGGACGATCATGCGTCCGCCGTCGTCGTCGACGGCGGCCGACACCACCACCTCACCACCGCCGGGCGAGTACTTGATGGCGTTTTCCAACAGGTGGCCGAGGATGGTGTCGATGGCCTGGCGGTCGCCGGCGACCAACGGAAGGCGCTCGGGCACCTCGGCCCGCACCTCGTGGTTCGGGGAGGCGGCGGCGGCGAAGCCGGGCACGACGTCGTCGATCAAGCGGGCGATGTCGACCGGCGTCGGTGAGATCGTGAACGCCCCCGCCTGCACCCGGCTGCCCACGAGGATGCGCTCGATCAAACGGTCCAACGCCTCGGCCCGCCGCTCGATGGTCTCCAGCGCGTCGTCCCGCTGCGCCGGGTCCATCCGCTCCCAATGCTTGCGCAGCGTCGAGGCCAAGCCCTTCACCACCGTCAGCGGCGTCTTGAGCTCGTGGCTGGTGGTGGCGAAGAAGAGGTCCTTGGCCCGGTCGAGGTCGCGCTGCTCGGTGACGTCCCTGATGAGGTACACCCGGGCGTCGGCGTCGGGCAGTTCGGAGCCGACCGTCTGCAACCAGCGGTGGCCATCGCGACCCTCGACCTCGACACCGAAGGCGGCGTCGTCGAGGTCGAACGGCGGCGGCTGGCCGATGACCTCGTTCGCCGGCCGGCCTGTCAAGCGGGCCGCGGCCGCGTTCCACGCCGCGACCAAGCCGTTCTCGACCACGGCCAACCCGTCGGGCATGGCCTGGACCAAGGCGAGGAACTTCTCCCGTTCGCTCGACACCTGCCGGTACACGGTGGCGTTCCCGATGGCGACCGAGGCGAACTCGGCCAGCACGATCAGCACGTCGAGGGCCTCGGCCGGGAACCGCCGCCGGGGCGCGAGGGCGTGTACCGCCAGCACGCCGATCACGGTGCTGCCCCGGAAGATCGGCACCGCCAGCGAAGCGTGGAAGCCGCGGTCGCGGAACGCGGGGACGGCGCCCTCCCACGTGTCGTAGTCGTCGAGGTTGACGGGCGCCCCGGTGCGCAGCACCTCGCCGTGCAATCCCTGGCCCGACTGCACCGGGTGCGACGTCAGGTCGGAGGGGATGTTGACGTTGACGACCCGGTAGAAACCGCCGGCGTGGTCTTCCAACGACACCGCGCCCGCGCCCGCCTGGGCCAGCTCCACGCCGGCCTCGACGATCGCCTGGAGCACGCTGGCCAGGTCGAGATCCTGAAGCAATCCCTGCACCATCCCGGCCAGCTTCCGCACGAGGGCGAGCTCGGCCTGGCTCCGTTGCAGGCGGGTGGCGGTCCGCAACTGCGAACTGGCGTCGCGGCACACGCCGACCCAGCCCACGACCTCGCCACCCTCGTCGCGCACGGCGGCATAGCGGATGACGACGTCGAGCATGTGGCCGTCGCGGTGGCGCCGTTGGGTGGTGACCTCGACGTCCTCGCCCTGGGCCACCCGCTCGAGCCAACGCTGGCGTCGTTCGGTGCTTTCGTCGGGAACGATCGGCAAGGGCCGGCCGACGAGATCGGCCGCCGACCAACCGAACATCCGCTCGGCGGCACGGTTCCACGTCGTCACGTGGCCCTCGAGATCGACCCCGATGACCGCGCCAGGGAGGTGGTCGAGCACGAGGGAGGCAAGCTCCACCGGCACGATCCCGATCATCGCACGCCCGCCCGCAGGTAGGTCGAGCGCCCCCGGCCGTCGAAGTCTTAGGGCGGATGACCAGCCGCAGTACCGGGAAGCCCAACCTGCTCCCCCTCCACGAGGTGGCTGCGCTTCTCCGCTTGCCAGCCTCGACCGTGGAAGAGCTGGCCGCCGCGGGGTACTTGCCCGCGCCCGAGGACGGGCCCGGCGGGCCGGCGTTCAACCTCGGAGACGTCAAGGGGTTCATCGCCCGGAACGCCGACAACGGCTCCGGCAACCTCTTCCTCGCCGAAGCCGGCGCGGCCGACGCCGCCGACCTGCTCGAAGCCCTCGACGGCAAGGCCGAGCTCATGGCCCGCCGCGCCTACGAGATCTTCTGCACGGTCTTCCCCGAGACCAAGGACTGGGACGCCCGGGAGCGGGGCCGCTTCCTCGAGCAGTCGAAGGCGCGCTTCGAGGCGATTCTCGCGGTCGCCAGCCAGGGCGCGGAGGTGGACGAAGCGCTCACCGGCGACCTGCAGGAGGTCGGCGCGGCCGCGGCGTGGGCCGGGTCGCCGTTGCCGCAACTGCTCGTCGTCCTGCGCATCAGCCGCGACCTCGTGGTCCAGACCGCGGTCGAGCTGGCCGAGGAGCGGGGCAGCCATTGGGGCTTCGCCCTCTCGCTCCTGCTCACCCGGGTGCTGCCGGCCATGGACCGCCTCACCGACTCACTGGCCCAGGGCTACTGGAACGCGGTCGTCGGCCGCGAGGCCGAGCAGAAGGCCCGCTACGAGCACGTCGTCGAGCACTCCTCGGAGGGCGTCTACGAGGTCGACCTCGACGGCGCCATCCAATACGCCAACTCGTCGCTGGCCGTCATCCTCGGCCTGCCCTTCGACCGGTTGGAGGAGGCCTCGCTCACCGACGTGGTCACGCCGATGGACGGTGCATCCCTCGAACCCCTCATCACCGAACCGCCCGGCGGGTCACGGCGGCTCGAGCTGGTGGTCATGCGGCCCGACGGCGTGCGCCGCGTCCTCGAGGTTCGCACCACGGTCCGCCATCGCGACGGCATGACCGTCGGCTTCCAAGGCGTGGCGCGCGACGTCACCAGCGCCCGCGACCTCGAAGCCGACAAGAACGAGTTCCTCGCGCTGATGACCTACGACCTGCGCCAGCCGCTCACCACCATCCTCGGCCTCGGGGCCACGTTGGAGGCCCACGCCCCCGACCTCGCCTCCGACCGCATCTCCAAGATGGGCGCGGCCGTGCGCCTGCAGGCCGAGCGCATCTCCCGCCTGGCCGACGACCTCTACGACATCAGCCGCCTGGAAGCGCACTCGCTGTTGCTCAGCCCCCGACCGGTCGACCTGGCGTCGGCCGTCGAGTCGGCGCTCGCCACCGTCGAGGCCGCGGCCGAGGTCGTCGTCACCGTGCCCGCCGGCCTGCAGGTGCTGGCCGATCCCCGCCGGCTCGAACAGGTGCTGGCCAACCTGGTCGAGAACGCCCTGGCCTACGGCGCACCGCCGGTCGAGGTGCGGGTGTTCGCCGCCGGCAAGGACGGCTCGGTCGAGATCGCGGTGATCGACCACGGCACCGGCGTGCCCTCGGCCCTCGTGCCCAGCCTGTTCAACCGCCTGCGACTGCTGGCCCGGCGCGACCGCGACCGCTCGCGTGGCACCGGCCTCGGCCTGTCGTTGGTAAAGGGGCTGATCGAGGCCATGGGCGGGCGGGTCTGGTACGAGCAGGTGCCCGGCGGTGGTGCCGACTTCCGCCTCCGGTTGCCGGTGCCCCGGGCCCGCGCCGAGGGCCGGTGAAGTCGGTCACAGCCCGGACTCGCTGTCACACCCTTCCGCTACCGTCACCCCGTGCTTCTCAAAGCGACTGGGGTCCGCAAGGTGTATCGCACGGGAGCCGAGGCCGTTGACGCGCTGAAGGGCGTCGACGTCGCCATCGGCCAGGGCGAGTTCGTGGCCGTGATGGGGGCGTCGGGGTCGGGCAAGACGACGATGCTCAACTGCCTCTCGGGCCTCGACGACATCGACGAGGGCGAGGTCCTCATCGCCGGCGAAGACGTCCACGGCATGAGCGATGCCCGCCGCACCAAGCACCGGGCCTCGACCATGGGCTTCATCTTCCAAGCCTTCAATTTGATCCCGGTGTTCACCGCGGTGGAGAACGTGGAGCTGCCGCTGCTGCTGGCGGGCACGGCGGCCAAGGATGCCCGCTCGGCCGCGATCGAGACGCTCGATCGGGTGGGCCTCGGGCGGCGCCTCACCCACCGGCCCACCGAGCTGTCGGGCGGCGAGCAACAGCGGGTCACGATCGCCCGCGCGTTGGCCGGGCGGCCGGCCATCGTGTGGGCCGACGAGCCCACCGGCAACCTCGACTCCGAGACCGCGCAGCAGGTGATGGGGTTGTTGCGCGAGCTCCACGACGACGGGCTGACGCTGATCCTCGTCACCCACGACGAGGGCATCGCCACCTCGGCCGGCCGCCGCATCGTGATGCGCGACGGCGAGATCGTGTCCGACCAATGAAGGTGCCCAAGGCCCTCGAGGTGGCGGCCGGCGTGTTGTTGGTCGTCGGGCTAATCGCCGCCGGCCTCGTCCCGATCCCGGTGGCCGTGCTGTCGATTCCGTTCGTGGTCCTGGCCGCCCGCCGGCCCGTGCTGCGGCGGTTGGCCGTGCGCAACGTCGCCCGCCGTCCCCGTGAGACCGCGCTCATCCTGCTGGGCGCGCTGCTCGGTACCGCCATCATCACCGGCTCGGCCATCGTCGGCGACACCCTGGGCGCGTCGATCCGGCGGAGTGCGTTCACCCAACTCGGCCCGGTCGACGAGAGCGTGCGGTCGAACGGCCCCGACCGACACGACGAGATCGTGGCCGCGGTGCGCTCGATCCCGGCCAAGGGGATCGACGGCGTGCTGGCGGTGAACTCGATCGGCGCGGCCGTGGCCAAGGGCAAGTTGGCCGAGCCCAACGCGCAGGTGCTGGAGACCGACTTCGTCGAGGCCAGGCGCTTCGGCGGCGACCCCAAGGCCACCGGCATCGACGGGCCCACGCCGGCCGCCGGGCACGCGGCCATCACCGCCGACCTGGCCCGCACCGTCGGCGCCAAGGTCGGCGACGCCATCGACATCTACGCCTACGGCGCCAAGCGGTCGTTCACCGTCGACCGGCTGCTCCCCCGGCTCGGGGTGGCCGGGCTCCACTACCGCTTCGGCAGCCGCTCGCCCAACGTGTTCCTCCGGCCGGGCACGATCGCCGAGATGGTGGCGGCCCACCCGGGCGCGGGCGCCCCGCCGATCTCGATGGTGATGGTGTCGAACGCGGGCGGCGTGACCGAGGGGGCGGCGGCGTCACCGTTGATCGCCGGCCAGATCAGGCGGGCCTTGGAAGCCCGCGGCCTGCTGGCCCAGACGGAGCAGTCCAAGCTCGACCTGCTCGACGCCGCCGACGCCGGCGGCAAGAACTTCACCCAGCTCTTCAGCTCGATCGGCTTCTTCAGCGTGATCGCCGGCATCCTGCTGTTGGTCTCGATCTTCGTGATGCTGGCCGACGAGCGCAAGACCGAGCTCGGGATGCTGCGGGCCGTCGGGTTGCGGCGCTCGGGGCTGGTCGGCTCCTTCTCGTTGGAGGGGTGGATCTACTCGCTGGCGTCGGCCGCGCTCGGCACCATCGCCGGGCTCGGCGTCGGCCGGGCCATCGTCTACGTGACCTCGGGCATCTTCGCCGGCGACGGTGACTTCGCCCTCGAGCTGAAGTACACCGCCACCCTCGGCAGCATCCAACGGGGCTTCGTCATCGGCTTCGTGATGTCGCTCGTCACCGTGGTGACCACGTCCCTCTTCATCGCCCGGTTGAACGTGATCAGGGCCATCCGCGACCTGCCCAACCCCCAGGTGAAGAGCACGCGGGTGGTGTTCCGGGTGCTGCGGGTCGCGTTCCTGCTGGTGGCCTTGCTCCTGACGTTGGCCGGGCTGAGCATCAAGTCGCCGCCGCTCGTCCTCGTGGGCCCGCCGCTGGTGGCGCTGGCGGCCGCCGCCATCGCCCGCCGGCGGTTGTCGAAGCGGTTGGTCGACAGCGTGGCCTCGCTGTTCGCGCTGGTGTGGGCGGTGGTGTGCTTCGACGTCTTCCGCTCGATCTTCCTCAACCCCGACATCTCGTTGTTCGTGGTCGACGGCGTGGTGCTGACGGTGTCGGCGGTGTTCTTCGTCAGCCGGCACCAGCAGGCCATCGGCCACGTCGTGCGGCGGGTCGGCGGTGGTTCCAAGTCGATGGCGTTGCGCCTCGGGCTCGCTTACCCGCTGGCCCGCACGTTCCGCACCTCGATCGTGCTGATGACGTTTGCGCTGACGATGTACACGCTGGTGTCGATCACCTTGTTCAGCTCGGTGTTCGGGAATCAGATCGACCAGTTCACCCGCGACATCTCCGGCGGCTTCGACGGCCGGGTGGTGTCGAACGCGTCGAACCCGGTGTCGCCCGACGCCGTGCGCCAGGTGCCCGGCATCGGCCTGATCGCCCCGCTGACGACGGTGGGGGTGCAGTTCAACATCGTGGCCAAGAACAAGCCGGGCACCGAACCCAAGTTCATCTTCAACGGCTTGGCCGGCTTCGACCAGTCGTTCGTCGACCAGGGGCCGCCGTCGCTGGGCAAGCGGCTGCCGCGCTTCGCCACCGAGGCCGACGTGTGGAAGGCGGTCATCGCCGACCCGTCGCTGGTCATCGTCGACGAGTTCTTCCTCCAGCAGGGCGGCGGGCCGCCGGAGTCGCCGGTGTCGCCTGGCTCGTTGGTCATCGCCCGCGACCCGGGCACGGGCGCCGACTTCCCGCTGACCGTGGCCGCCCTCGCCGACGCCGGATTCGGCCAGGCGCCGGCGTACATGGGTGCCGAGGGCGTCCGCCGGATCGCCGGCGCCCGGGCCGTCACGAACGTCCTCTATTACAAGGCCACGCCAGGCACCGATCCGCAGGCGTTGGCCGAGCGGATGAACGGCGGCTTCGTGGCCAACGGCGTCGATGCCGTCTCGTTCCGCAAGATCGTGGGCGACGGCTTGTCCCAGCAGCAGCAGTTCTTCCGGCTCATGCAGGGCTACCTCGCGCTGGGGCTGATCGTGGGCGTGGCCGGGCTCGGCGTGGTGATGGTGCGGGCGGTGCGGGAGCGGCGGCGGGAGGTCGGTATCCTGCGCTCGCTCGGCTTCGAGACCAGGCAGGTACGGCGGGCCTTCATCGCCGAGTCGAGCTTCGTCGCCTTGGAGGGCCTCTTCATCGGCGCCGGCCTGGCCATCATCTCGACGTGGCGGCTGATGTTGAGCGGCGCCTTCGGCGACGGCCTGCATTTCTCGGTCCCGTACGTGCAGACCCTCCTCATCCTGGGCTTGGCCTTCGTGGCCACGCTGCTCGCCACCGCCGCTCCCGCGCAGCAGGCGTCCAAGATCCGGCCCGCGGTCGCCCTCCGAATCGCCGACTAGGGCTTCGGGCCGAGGGCGGCCTCGACCGAGTCGAGGAGGCGCACGGTGCAGTCGGCCATCTCGACGAGCGGGATGGCGTCGGTGACGATGCGCTCGGCGAGGACGTCGATGGCGGCGGTGAGGGCCTCGCCGTGGGGGTCGAGCGGGATCGAGGCCAGGAGGGGCACGCCCGTGTCGTCGGCCAACCGTTGGCCGCCGCCTTCGCCGAAGAGGGCGTAGGTCTCGCCGTGGTCGCACGTGAACGAGCTCATGTTCTCGATCACGCCCGCGACCCGCAGGTACCCCTTGCGGGCCATGTCGGCGGCGCGGGCCGCGACCTTCTGGGCGCCGATGGCGGGCGTGGTGACGATGAGCATCTCGGTGCGGGGCAGCATCCGGGCCAGGCCCATCTGGATGTCGCTCGTGCCCGGCGGCATGTCGATGACGAGGTAGTCGAGCGTGCCCCAGCGCACGTCCTCGAGAAAGTGCTGGACCGCCCGGTTGAGCATGAGGCCGCGCAGCATGATCGCCTGGTCTTCCTCGGCGCCCTCGATCGAGCCCATCGACACGACCTTGAGGAGCCCGCCGCCTTCGACCGGCAGCTCGAGGGGCGAGATGCGCACCTTGCCCTGGGCGTCCTTCTCGGCGTCGACCCGGCCGTCGAGACCGAGCATCCGGGGGATGGAGAAGCCGCCGATGTCGGCGTCGAGCACGCCCACGGTGAGGCCGCGGCGGGCGAGGGCGAGCGCCAGGTTGGCGGTCACCGACGACTTGCCCACGCCGCCCTTGCCTGAGGCGATGGCGACCACCCGGGCGGTGGCCGGGATGTCGATGGCGACCTCGTCGCGCTCGCGGACCTTCCACCTGGCCCGGTCCATGAGGGCCCGCTTCTGCTCGGCCGTCATCTCGCCGAAGCTGACCTTGACGTTGTCGGCCCCGCCGACGCCGGGGACGCTGCCCACCCGGGTGCGCACGTCCTTCATGAGCTGGGCCCGGAGCGGGCAGCCGGCGGTGGTGAGGGAGATGGTGACGTCGAGACGCCCGTCGGGGAGCCAGTCGAACGACTTGACCATGCCCAGGTCGACGACGTTGTCGCCCAGTTCGGGGTCGATGACGCCCCGCAGGGCGTTGGTGATGGCGGCCTCCGGAACGGGCACGCATGGATTTTACCGGAGTTCGCTGGTAAAAATGCTGGGCGTGGACCGGCTGGCTGTCTTCAAGGCGCTGGGCGACAACACCCGCTACGCCATCTTCCTGGAGCTGGCCCGGGCGTCGTCGCCGCGGTCGACGGCCGAGATCGCCGAGACCCTCGACCTCCACCCCAACACGGTTCGGCCCCATTTGGAACGTATGCGGGACGTCGGCCTGCTCAACGTCGTGGTCGACGCCCGGGGCACGGTGGGCCGGCCGCAGCACCGCTACTCGCTGGCCGCGGGCGCACCCTCGCTCGGGCTCGAGCCGCCGGCGTGGCCGGTGCTGGCCCGAATGCTGGCCGACGTGGCCGCCTTCATGGCCCCCGAAGTCGACGACGTGGCGGCCCTGGGCGAGGAGCAGGGCCGGGCCGCGGCCGACCGCCGCCGGGGCCGGCCGTGCGTCGATGCACTGGTCGACGCCCTGGCCGAGCTCGGCTTCGACCCGGCGGTGGCCGAGGACGGCCGGGCCGGCGGGGCCACGGTCGCCTTCACCGCCTGCCCGTACCGCGAGCTGGCCGAGCTCTACCCCGACCTGGTGTGCAACCTCCATCGTGGGTTGATCGAGGGCTTCGTCGACCAGCTCGGGGGAGCCGAGGTCGTCGAGTTCGCCACCCTGGCCGACCGCGACCCCTGCCACGTCGACCTGACCGTCCGCTAACTCAGCAATGAACGCATGTCCCGGGGGCGGTAGTACCCTGGTCGGCACCACGTCCCCCCGAGGAGGGCTCTCGTGAGCATCACCGAAACCGACAGCATCAGCCTGACCGACACCGCCATCGCCAAGGTGGCCGACCTGATCGCCCAGGAGGACCAGGCCGACCTGGCCCTGCGGGTGGCCGTCCGCCCCGGCGGGTGCTCGGGCTTCAGCTACGAGATGTTCTTCGACTCCGAGGTCGCCGACGACGACATCCAGCTCAGCTTTGGCGAGGTCAAGGTCCTGGTCGACCCGGCCAGCTCCAAGCTGCTCTCGGGTGCGACCCTCGACTTCAAGGACGGGCTCCAGGGCGCCGGGTTCGCCATCAACAACCCCAACGCGCAGCGCACCTGCGGCTGCGGCCAGTCGTTCAGCTGAGTCTGGGCGAGGGGGGTTCGCCCCGCGACCGTTTCCTCACGGTCTACGGGCGCAAGCCGGTGCTCGAAGCGCTGGCCGACGACCGGTTGACCGTCGACAAGGTCCTCGTGGCCGACAACGCCTTCGGCCCCCAGATCGCCGAGCTCATGCAGGCCGCCGAGCGGCGGGGCGTCGAGGTGCGGCGGGTCTCGCCCATGCAGGTGACCAAGGTGTCGCGCAACGGCCGCCAGGACCAGGGCGTGGTGGCCGACGTCGTCGCCCCCGGGTTGCGCCGGCTGGATGCGTCGAACGCGTCGACCCTCGCAGGCCCGGTCCTCGTCCTCGACGGCATCACCAACCCGCAGAACGTCGGCATGATCCTGCGTACCGCGGTGGCCGCCGGCGTGGCCGGCATCGTGATGCCCAGGGCGGGGGTGCCCGACCTCGGTCCGCTGGTCGTGAAGGCGTCGGCCGGCGTGGCCTTCGAGGCGCCGGTGCTGCGGGCCGACGATGCGGCCTCGGCGGTGGCCTTGCTGCGCGACGCCGGCTTCCGCGTCTTCGGCCTGGTCGCCTCGTCCGACCGTTCGTTGTGGGACGCCCGACCGTTTCCCGAGCGGTCGGCGTTCGTGCTCGGCGGCGAGACCGGCGGCCTGACCGTCGCCGTCGACGAGCCCCTGGCCATCCCGATGGCGGGCACCGTCGACTCCCTCAACGTGGCCGTGGCCGCGGGCGTGCTCTGCTTCGAACTGCTGCGCCGCTCGCTGGCCTGATGGAGTTCGTCCTGAACGGCGGGGCGGTGGACGTCCCCGACGACGGCATGTCGTTGCTCGACGTGTTGCGCGAACGCCTCGGCATCCACTCGGCCAAGGACGGCTGCTCCCCCCAAGGCCAATGCGGCTGCTGCACCGTATTGGTCGACGGCCAACCCCGGGTCGCCTGCGTCACCCCGGCCCGGCGGGTGGCCGGCCGAGAGGTCACGACCATCGAAGGCCTCGAACCCGCGCGCCGCGACGCCATGGCCGACGCCTTCACCGAACACGGCGCCAGCCAGTGCGGCTTCTGCACGCCCGGCATCCTCATGCGCCTGTCGGCATTGTCGGCGAACGCCACCAAGGAAAAGATCGACCAAGCCCTCCTCGCCCACCTGTGCAGATGCACCGGCTGGCAAACCATCGAAGAAGCCACCCGGGCGTTGTTGTCACACCCGGGTGATAAACCCCCACCCGGGGGGGCGCCCGCGGAGGTCGCGACTTCTGCGCGCCCGAGAACGGGAGGGGCGCAGCGGCGGGCTGAGCTCGAAGGGGGCGTTGCTCAGCGGGTCGGGCCCGAGGTCGCGCTCGGCGGCGGAGGTTTCGCCGAGGACACCGCGCCCCCCGAGGCGCTGGTAGCGGTACCGACGAGCGACGGCGGGTGGGCGACAGGCGAGACGTTGGCCGAGGCCCGCAAGAACGCCGGCAAGGTGCAAGGCCGGCGCACGACCATCGTCCCGACCCATCCCCTCGACGTCCCCGAGGGCAACTGGGACGTCACCCTGCGCACCACGTGGGTCGAGCCCGCTTACCTCGAACCCGACGCGAGCTGGTGTCTACCCGGCGGCGAGCCCGCCTCGCCGCTGGCCAACGGCGGGGCCTTCGGCGGCAAGGCCAACTCGATCGCACCGCAAGCGGCGAAGCGCCTGGCCGAAGAGCACCAACGCCCGGTGCGGGTCGTGCTCTCCAGGGAGGACACCGTCCGCCTCGGGCCGAAGCGGCCGCCCATCGCCGCCGGCATCAATCGCGACGGCACCGGCGTCATCCGGGTCGTCCGCACCCCCGGCATCGCCGACGCCATCCACGCCGTCGCGCCCAAACTCGTCGTCGAGGAAATCGACGTCGCCGGCCCCCCCACGTCGAGCGCCATCCGGGCCGCGGGCTGGGCCGAGGCCGCCGTCCTCCTCGCCGCCGTCAACGGCCGGGCCGAGGTCACCGCCCCCAACGGCGCCCGGGCCGAGGCCACCATCGCGACCGACGGCACCGTCACCGTCCACGTCAGCGCTGGCCGACCCCTCGACACGACCATCCTCCGCAGCTATTGCATCGGCGCCACCCACATGGCCATCGGCTGGGTCACGTCGGAAGGCATCGCCGTCGACGAAGAAGGCCGTCCCCACGACCTCACCATCAGGAGCTTCGGCATCCTCCGGGCCAAGGACATGCCGCACGTCGAAGTACGCATCGACGAAGACGACGACCGCGAGCCGATCAACGGCTCCGACGCCGTCTTCGCCGCCGTGGCCGCCGCCGCTTGGCTAGACAGGGGCCTCCCCACCGACTGGCCGACCGAACGAGGACGAACCCCATGACCAAGCCCCTCGGCCCCTACTCGCCGATCGTCCGAGCCGGCCCGTGGCTCGTCACCGCCGGCCAACTCGGCATCGACGAAGAAGGCAACCTCAAAGACGGCATCGAAGCCCAGACCGAACAAGCGATGGCCAACATCAAGCAGCTCCTCGAAGCCAACGACGCCACCATGCAGGACATCGTCAAGACGACGGTCTTCCTCGCCGACATCGACGACTGGCCGAAGATGAACGAGCCCTACCTCGAAGCCCTCGGCGACCACCGACCGGCCAGGAGCGCCTTCGCCGTCGCCGCCCTCCCGCGAAACGCAAAGGTCGAAATTGAAGCCTGGGCCTACAAAGGGGAAGGATGAGCGACGTGCTCGGAGCCGCCATCATCGTCGCCGTCATCGTGCTCGCCATCCCCGTGACCATCATGATCAGCGGGGGCGTCATGTCCGCCCTCATGGGCTGGCTGCTCAAGACCGACGCCGAGAAGGAACACGAAGGCAGCGAGCTGGTCGACCTCTACTACTAGAGGCTCCACCGCGGCTGGCCGAACTTGTAGCCCACCGACCGCACCGTCGAGATCAAGTTGGCGTGCTCCTCGCCGAGCTTGGCCCGCAACCGACGGATGTGGACGTCGACCGTCCGAGCGCCGCCGTAGTACTCGTAGCCCCACACACGGGACAACAGGATCTCCCGGGTGAACACCTTGCCCGGGTTGGTCGCGAGGAACTTCAGCAACTCGTACTCCATGTAGGTCAGGTCCAACGGCTTGCCGTCGATGGCCGCCTGGTACGTCTCCAGGTTCAGCACCAGCGGCCCGTACTCGACCAACTCGGGCCGGGTGCCCGTCCCCGTCCGCCAGAACAGGTGCTTCAGCCGGGCCTCCAACTCACGGGGATGGAAGGGCGACAGGCAGAAGTCGTCGAACAGGTCGTCCCGCAACTCCAGGTCGGCCAACTGCACGCCCGAGACCAACAGCAGCACCGGCTCCAGAGGAACGTCACGCCGGCGCAGCGTGCGGCACAACGTGAAGGCACCGTCGGGATCGGCATCGGCCACCACGATCGCCCCCGCCCAACCGTCCTCGGGCTCCAGCGCCGCCGCGGCCTCGACCGAGCCCGCGCACTTCCACGGATAGCCGGCGAGGTCCAGCGCCTGGGCCAACGCCGGCGGCGCCGGATCGGGGAACAACAGGAGGGGTTCCATCACAAGGTGGGGAGGTACCGGTCGAGCTCGAACTGCGTCACTTGGGTCTTGTACGCCGCCCACTCGTCGCGCTTGTTGCGGATGAACCACTCGAACACGTGCTCGCCGAGGGCGTCGGCCATCAGCGACGAGCCTTCCATCAAGTCGACGGCCTCGGCCAGAGAACCGGGCAGCGAGGCGATCCCCTCCGAACGACGGGCATCGGCCGACATCTCGAACAGGTTCTCCGAACGCTCGGGCGGGAGGTCGTAGCCCTCCGCGATCCCGGTGAGCCCGGCGGCCAGCACGACCGCGAACGCCAGGTACGGGTTGCACGAAGGATCGGGCGCCCGGTACTCGATGCGGGTCGAGTCGGTGCGGCCGGACTTGGCGTGGGGCACGTTGACGATGGCCGACCGGTTGTTGCGGGCCCAGCTCACGTACACCGGCGCCTCGTACCCGTCGACCAACCGCTTGTAGGAGTTGACCCACTGGTTGGTGACGGCCGTCAGCTCACGGGCATGGTGCAACACGCCGGCGATGAAGCCCTTGGCCACCTTCGACAGCCCGTCGGCGTCGCCGGGGTCGTAGAACGCGTTGGCCTCGCCCTCGAACAAGGAGAAGTGGGTGTGCATCCCTGACCCCTGCACCCCCGACATCGGCTTGGGCATGAAGGTCGCGTGGACGCCGGCCTCCTGCGCGATCTCCTTCACCACCAACCGGGCGGTCATCACCGTGTCGGCCATCGACAGCGCATCGGTGTGGCGCAGGTCGATCTCGTGCTGCGAGGGGGCGTCCTCGTGCTGGCTGTACTCGACGGGGATGCCCATGTCCTCCAATGTCAGCACCGTCTTGCGCCGCAGCTTCGACCCGACGTCGTTGACCGTCATCTCGAAGTACGAGCCCCGGTCGAGCGGCTCCGTGCCCGCACCTGAACCCGAGAAGTAGAAGTACTCGAGCTCGGGGGCGGCGAAGAAGGTGAAGCCCATCTCCCTTGCCCGCTCGAGCTGGCGCTTCAGCACCTGGCGGGGGTCGCCGGCGAAGGGCGTGCCGTCGTGGTTGACCACGTCGCAGAACATGCGGGCCACGGCCACGTCGTCGTCCCGCCAAGGGAGGATCTGGAACGTCTTCGCATCGGGCATGGCCAGCACGTCGGCCTCCTGCACCCGGCTGAACCCGTCGATGGCGGAACCGTCGAAGGTCATGCCCTCGCTGAGGGCGTTCTCCAGCTCGGCCGGCGTGATGCTGAACCCCCGCCGGATGCCGAGGACGTCGGTGAACCAGAGCTGGATGTAGCGGATGCCTCGCTCCTCGGCGGTGCGGAGCACGTAGTCCTGATGCCGTTCCATGGCCAAGAGTGTCGCACCCGCCCGGGCCCCTCCAACCCGTGTAACAGAGCGTTCACACAGGTGGAACGGACGGGAAACTTGAAGGTCGCTACGGTCTAGAGCCATGGCATACAGGGCTGAATACATCTGGATCGACGGGACCGAGCCGACCCCCCTCCTGCGCTCGAAGACCAAGGTCATCGCGGACGGGGACAAGCCGGGTATCTGGGGCTTCGACGGCTCGAGCACCAACCAGGCACCGGGCAAGGCGAGCGACTGCGTCCTCCAGCCCGTGGCCGTCTTCGACGACCCGATCAGGGGCGGCGACAACAAGCTCGTCATGTGCGAGGTGCTCCTCACCGACATGACCCCGCACCCGACCAACACCCGGGCGTCGCTCAAGGTCGTGGCCGACAAGTTCGCCGACCAGGAGTCGTGGTTCGGCATCGAGCAGGAGTACACCCTCTTCAAGGGCAGCCGGCCCCTCGGCTTCCCGGAGGCCGGCGGCTACCCCGGGCCCCAGGGTCCGTACTACTGCGGCGTCGGCCAGGACGACATCTACGGCCGGCCGCTGGTCGAGGCCCACCTCGACGCGTGCATCCGGGCCGGCCTCGAGATCTCCGGCATCAACGCCGAGGTCATGCCCGGCCAGTGGGAGTTCCAGATCGGCCCCCTCGGGCCGCTCGAGGTCTCCGACCACATGTGGGTGGCCCGCTGGCTGCTCCACCGTCTCGGTGAGGAGTTCGGCGTGTCCGTCACCCTCGATCCCAAGCCGGTGCGGGGCGACTGGAACGGCGCCGGGGCCCACACCAACTTCTCGACCAAGGCCATGCGGGAGAGCTTCGACGCTGTCGTCACCGCCTGCGAGGCCCTGGGCAAGAACGCCGAGGAGCACGTCCACAACTACGGCTTCGGCATCGAGCACCGCCTCACCGGCCTCCACGAGACCGCCCCCTGGAACGAGTTCTCCTACGGGGTGTCCGACCGCGGCGCCTCGGTCCGCATCCCTTGGCAGGTCGAGAAAGACGGCCACGGTTACCTCGAGGATCGCCGGCCCAACGCCAACTGCGACCCCTACGTCGTGACCCGGTTGATCACCAACACCTGTTGCTCGGCCCTCGCCGGCGCCTAAGGTTCCCGGCCTGTACCGACAACCCAGGAGTTGAACCGATGAATCGACGCGAGCTCGTCCAGGCGATCGCTGCCCACACAGGTGAGGAGCCCCGCCAGGTGGACGCCTTTCTCAAGGGCTTCACCGACGTGCTGACGGCGGCCGTCTCCAAGGGCGAGCCGGTGGCGATCAGTGGCTTCGCCAAGTTCGCCAAGGTGTCCCGCCCGGCCAGGATGGGGCGCAACCCCGCCACCGGCGAGGCCATCAAGATCAAGGCCTCGACCAAGCCCCGGGTCACCATGCTCAAGGCGTTCAAGGACGCGGTCATGACCCCGAGCCTCGCCCCCAAGGTCGCCGCCGGCGTCCTCTCCGGCACGGCCAAGAAGACGGCGGCCAAGGCCCCGGCCAAGAAGGCCCCGGCCAAGAAGGCCGCTCCGGCGAAGAAGGCCCCGGCCAAGAAGGCCACGCCGGCCAAGAAGGCCCCGGCCAAGAAGCGCTAGTCGTCCCGTTTTGGGCAGCGCCAGTACGCAATTGCGTAGTGGCGCTGCCCAAACGCTCAGATCGGGGGGCGGGCTGCCGACTGAAGGCCCGTGCCGCTGCCCGTCGTCCTTGCTCTCGCGTCTGCCGCGTGCTTCCTCGGGCTCGCCCACGCGGCCGTGACCGCGCCCCTCGTCACCTTCCGTCGCGGCACGCTGGCGATGGCGGTCGTGGCCCTGGTGCTCGTCTTCCTGTCGCCCGCGGCCGGCGCCGCCCTGCTCGCGCCCGTGCTCTTCAGCCGGCGGCTGGCCAAGGCCTCGATCCCGGCGACCGTGCCCGAGCTGTTGGACCGCTACCCGGGCTGACGGCAAAGCTGCCGGCCATGGCGACATGGATCGAGCGGCTGGACGGCGGTAGCGGACCGGGGCCTCGGGTCGCGGTGAAGGACGCCATCGACGTCGAGGGTGTACCCACCACCGTCGGCTGCGCCGCGGTAGCCGACGTGGCCGAGGCCGCCACCGCCGACGCCGACCTCGTTACCAACATCAGGGCCGGCGGGGGCCGCATCGTCGGCAAGGCCAACCTCCACGAGCTCTGCTTCAGCACCGCCGGCACCAACCCGTGGTTCGGCAACCCCGTCAACCCGCTGGCCCCCGACCTCCTGCCGGGCGGGTCGTCGAGCGGCTCGGCCGTGGCCGTGGCCACCGGCGAAGCCGACATCGGCATCGGCACCGACACCGGCGGCTCGGTTCGCCTGCCGGCGGCGTGCTGCGGCCTCGTCGGGCTGAAGACGACGTGGGGCCGCATCTCCCTCGACGGCGTGTGGCCCCTCTCGCCGACGCTCGACACCATCGGCCCGCTGGCCCGCGACCTCGACGGCGTCGTCGAAGGGATGCGTCTCCTCGAGCCCGGTTTCGATCCTTCGTCGACGGGCGCGGCAACGGTGGTCGGTCGGGTGCGGGGCATGGCCGGCGTCGACGTCGACCCGGCCATGGACGCCGACATCGACCGCTTCCTCGCCGAGGCCGGCTTCGAGGTGATCGAGATCGAGCTGCCGAGCCTGGCCGCCACCGGCGACCCTTTCGCCGTCGTCATCCTCACCGAGGGGTGGACCTCCGACCGCCACCTGATGGAGCGGGCACCGGAGCGCATCGGCGACGACATCCGCAGCCGCCTGCAAATCGCCAGCGGCTTCAGCAGGGACCTCGTGCCCGGGGCCATGGAGAAGGTGGCGGCGTGGAAGGCCGAGGTGCGCGCCATCTTCGAGCGGGTCGAGCTCCTGGCCATGCCGACGTTGGTGGAAGACCCGCCGCCGGTGGGCGCCGACGGCGTGCCCAATCCCCACGTCTTCCCCTGGAACCTGGCGGGCGTGCCGGCGTTGTCGATGCCCGTCGGGGAGCGGCGCCCGATCCCGACGTCGCTCCAGCTCATCGCCCCATGGGGTGGCGAGGAAGTGTTGTGCGCCACCGCCGCCCGCCTACGCTGAAGTGATGGCCCGGCTCCGCATCGCCGCTTGCCAGATCAACACCATCGTCGGCGACCTCGACGGCAACGCGGCCCGCATCCTCGCGGCGTTGGAGGAGGCCGAGGACGCCGGCGCCGACGTCGCCGTCTTCCCCGAGCTCGCCATCACCGGCTACCCGCCCGAAGACCTGTTGCTGAAGCCCGGCTTCGTCGAGGACAACCTCGAGGTCGTGCAGCGGGTCGCCGGGCGCACCGGCCGGTGCGCGGCGGTGTTCGGCTTCGTCGAAACCGGCCTCGACCTCTACAACGCCGCCGCGGTGTGCAGCATGGGCGAGGTGCGGGGCGTGTACCGCAAGCGGCTGTTGCCGAACTACGCCGTGTTCGACGAGCAGCGCTACTTCACCCCGGGCTCCGAGCCGCTGCAGCTCTACGTGATCGGTGGGGTGCGGGTCGGCGTCTCGATCTGCGAGGACATGTGGAGCCCGGCGGGGCCGATGTCGTCGCAGGCGGCCGGCGGGGCCGAGCTCATCCTCAACCTCAACGCCTCGCCCTATTACGCCGGCCGGGTCGACGAGCGCCACCGGATGCTGGCCACCCGGGCGGCCGACGCTTCGTGCGGCCTCGTGTACGTCAACCAGGTCGGCGGCCAGGACGAGCTCGTCTTCGACGGCGCCTCGGTGGTCTTCGACGCCGACGGCCGGTTGGTGGCGTCGGCGCCCCAGTTCGAAGAACACGTGATGGTGGTCGACGTCGAGGTGCAGCCGGTGTTCCGCAAGCGCCTGCTCGACCCACGGGGCCGGGGGCCGGCCACGGCGCTCACCGTCGTGACGGTGACGGCCGAGGCCCAAGCGCAGCGCGACCTGCGCCCGCCTTCGATCACCGAGCCGCTGGCCAAGGTCGACGAGGTGTACCAGGCGTTGGTCCTCGGCACCCGCGACTACGCCAGGAAGAACGGCTTCAGCGACGTGGTGCTCGGGTTGTCGGGCGGGGTCGATTCGTCGTTGGTGACGACGATCGCGGTCGACGCCCTGGGGGCCGACAAGGTCCACGCGGTGGCGCTGCCGTCGCGCTTCTCCAGCGAGGGCTCGATCACCGACGCCGAGAAGCTGGCCGCCAATCTCGGCATCGACCTGCGCACGTTGCCGATCGAGGAGCCGTTCGAAGCCATGCTCGGCGTGTTGGCGCCGTCGTTCGAAGGGCTGCCCGAAGACATCACCGAGGAGAACCTCCAGGGTCGGCTCCGGGCCGCGGTGCTGATGGCCCTCGCCAACAAGTTCCGGGGCTGGCTCGTCCTCATCTGCGGGAACAAGAGCGAGCTGGCCGTCGGCTACACGACGGTCTACGGCGTGGACATGGCCGGC
>JAXDPV010000147.1:0-10676 GCA_034668185.1 Actinomycetota bacterium | reverse complement strand
CCTCCCGCGCTGCGTTGAGCGCGGCCGCGAACCGCTCGAGCTCGACCGCCAGCGCGGCCACAGAACGTTGCGAGTCCCTCGCAGACCGGCGGCGGTCTTCGGCCCAGGACCCCAGGACCATCACCGGCGTGACGACGCCGAACAGCGCCATGCGCGGGCCCCACACCACGGCCATGAAGGCGGCCATGGCCATCGGCGCCAGCATGGCCATCCAGGCCAAGCGGGAGCGGGCCGCCGGGGGCGCTGGTTCCTCGGGCACGGCGATGGGCGCCGGCGGCGCCGGGGGAGCGGGCCGTGGCGGGCGGTTCATCGACCGCGGTCGAGGCGCGGCGACGACGGCCGGACGGAACTCGACCTGCACCGCACCCAGCGACACCACCGAGCCAGCGGCGACGGCCACCTCGCCGGTCACGAACATCCCGTCGACCCGCGTGCCGTTCAACGACCCGAGGTCGCGCACCCGCACCCCGCCGAGCCCGTCGACCACGACCTCGGCGTGCCGAGCCGACACCGTGGCCCCGTCGAGCACCACGTCGGCCCCGAACCGGCCAACGACCCACCGACCAGGTCCCAAAGGAAACGACCCACCGGCGTCGAGCCCCCCGACCACCCGCAGCTCCACCACCGGTTTGGGCAGCGCCTCTACGCCATTGCGCAATGGCGCTTCCCAAACGCCCAGGGTCAACCGGCAACCGGGCCGAAGCCCGGCCTCGGCCACCGCAGCATCGAGGTCGACAGGACGGCCGTCGACCAACAGCCGGGTCGACCCACCGACAGGGCCGCCGCCGGCCAGGGCCTCGACCAACTCGGCAACGGTCGCCGACGGCGAGAGGGCCACATCCAGCTCGAGCTCGGCGTCCCCGACCGCGAAGACGACCGGCACCCGCATGGGCCCGGTCGCTTCGCCGATCAGAACAGAGACGTCATCCCAAGCCATGGCAAGCAGCACCATAGCATGAGATACATCGAAAGCAAGGAAGAACTACGAAAGCGTGCGCAAGAACAAGGCGTCGCCCTGGCCACCGCCGCCGCACAGGGCGGCCACGCCCGAGCCGCCGCCCCGCCGCGCCAACTCGTTGAGCAAGGTCAAGGCCAGCCGGGTGCCCGACATCCCGATCGGGTGGCCCAAAGAAATGGCCCCGCCGTTCACGTTGGTGATCTCGTCGGTGATCCCGAGGTCGGCCATCGAGGCGAGCCCCACGGCGGCGAAGGCCTCGTTGAACTCGAACAGGTCGACGTCGCCCACCGTCTTGCCCGCCTTCTCGATCGCCTGCAGGGCGGAGCGTGAAGGCTGGGTCAGCAGCGAGGCATCGGGCCCGGCCACCTGGCCGTAGGACACGACCTCGCCCAACGGCGTCACCCCGGCCCGCTCGGCCGCGGCCCGGGACATGACGATCACGGCCGCGCCGCCGTCGGAGATCTGCGAGGCGTTGCCGGCCGAGATCGTGCCGTCAGGAGCGAAGGCAGGCCGCAGCTTGGCCAGCGTCTCCGTGGTCGTGCCCGGCCGCACGCCCTCGTCGGTGTCGACGATAACCGGGTCGCCCTTCCGCTGGGGCACCTCGACGGCCACGATCTCGTCGGCGAAGCGGCCTTCCTTGATGGCCGCCGACGCCCGCTCGTGGGAGTTGGCGGCGAAGGCGTCCTGGGCCTCACGGGTGATCTTGCCGTCGGCGGCGGTGTACTTCTCGGTGCCCGCACCCATGGCGCACACGTCGAAGGCGCAGAAGAGGCCGTCGAACATCATGGAGTCGACCAGCGTGGAGTCGCCGATGCGGTAGCCCTCGCGGGCGCCGGGCAGCAGGTGGGGGGCCTTGGTCATCGACTCCATGCCCCCGGCCACGACCACGTCGGCGTCGCCGGCGGCGATCATCTGGTCGGCCAGGTAGATCGAGTTGAGGCCCGAGAGGCAGACCTTGTTGATGGTGGTGGCCGGCACCGTCATCGGGATGCCGCCCTTGACCGCGGCCTGGCGGGCGGTGATCTGGCCCTGGCCGGCCTGGAGGACCTGGCCCATGAAGACGTAGTCGACCTGGTCGCCGCTGATGCCGGCCCGCTGCAACGCGGCCTTGATGGCGAACCCGCCCAGGTCCATGGCCGAGAAGCCGGCGAGCGCGCCCGACAGCTTCCCGATGGGGGTGCGAGCGCCTGCGACGATGACGGATCCGGGCATGGGTGCCTCCTGGGGCGATTACCGAGCGGTAACAGTCTACGAATCGCCGCGGGATATCGTCCAAGCCATGTCTCGAACCGTCCGCGCCTACAGCATCACCGCCGAAGCCGTGTCCAAGGAGCGCGAGCGCACCGGCGGCAACGTCCAGGATGTCGACGTGTCCAACGTGATCACGCTCGACGACCTGGAGCTGCCCGACGTCGGCCCTCGCGATGTCCGCCTCCGCATCCTCGCCGTCTCGGCCGAGCACAACATCGACCACGCGGCCACCGCCGACACCATCAACATCGCCGAGGCCAGGGGCGGCCGCATGTTCCCCGGCAACAGCGCCCTCGGTGAGGTCGTGGAGATCGGGAGCGACGTCACCAAGTTCAACGTCGGCGACATCGCCATCACCCACTGCAACGGCGAGCCCGACGAGTTCGGCTTCCCGCTGCGCATCTGGGCCTACGACCAACCCGACTCGGTCGGTTGGTACGCCGAGGAAGCGGTGGTGGGCGAGTGGCAGATCATCCCCGCGCCCCTCGACTGCGGGCTCAGCCTGTGGGAGATGGCCGCGCTGCCGTTGCGGGCGCCGACGGCGTACCACATGTGGCGCAGGGCGCTGGGCATCTACCGGCTGAAGGTGCCCCGCGAACGCCAGGCCGTCCTCAACGTGATGAGCTTCGGCGGCGGCGTGGGCGAGCTGTTCCTCCAACTGGCCGCGGCCGAGGGCCACAACGCCTTCTTCTGCGCCGGCAGTGCCGAGCGCCGGGCCGCCCTCGAACCCTTCGGCGTCGTCGGCATCGACCAGAAGCGCTACAACCGCTTCGCCACCAAGGACGACGTCAACGCCTTCCGCAAGGAGGTGCGCGACCTCACCGACGGCATCAACATGCACATCGTCTGCGACATGCTGCGCGGCCCCGTCTTCCCCGCCGGCCTGGCCGTGGCCGCCCGCGAGGGCGTCAACGTCAGCGCCGGGTGGCAGCTCAGCCAGGTCGTCGAATACAACTCGACGCTGATGTCGGCCAAGCAGGTCACCATCGACCACACCCACTACGAGACCGTGCAGGGCTGTTGGGCCGCGACCGAGCTCTACGGCAAGGTCTTCAAGCCCACCGTGCACAAGGAGGTCTATTCGTTCGAAGACCTCGGCCGCGCCTTCCACGAGATGCACGAGAACACCCAGACGGGCATCCCGATCATCCAGGTCGCCAAAGACCTGCCCGACTCGGTGAAGGCCCTCGTCTGATGTCGGGTTCGCTGACCGAGATCGACCACGTCGGCCTGGCCGTGCGCGACCTCGACGCCACCATCACGTGGTACGAGAAGATGTTCGGCGCCACCGTCGCCCACCGCGAGCGCATCGAGAGCGACGGCGTCGAGGAGGCCTTGATCAAGGTCGCCGACTCCTATATCCAACTGCTCACGCCCTACGCCGAGACCTCGCCCTTGTTCAAGTGGATGGAGCGCAACGGCGAGGGCATCCACCACGTCGGCTACCGGGTGAACGACTGCGCCGAGGTGCTCGAGCACGTGAAGTCGGAGGGGGCACGGGTCGTCGACGAGCACCCCCGCACCGGCTCGCGTGGGACGACGGTCGCCTTCCTCCACCCGAAGGCGTCGTTCGGCGCGCTCATCGAGCTGGTGGAGGAGTAGGCGGCTGTTCGTCGACCACCACGTCCACCTGTTGCGGGTGGCCGCCGGCGTGGCCGGTCTCGGCGGGGGCGAGACCATCGCCGACTACCACCGGCGGGTGTTCGCCTCTGGCTCGACGCCGATGGACGAGCCCGCGGCCGAGCCCGTCGCCGACGACCTCGTGCGCGCGCTGCGCTCGGGATTGGCGCGGGCGGCCAAGGTCGGCCTCGTCGGCGTCACCGAAGCCGGCATGAGCGACTGGCGCCACTGGGACGCACTGGTCGAGCTGCGTGCGCTCGACGGCGGGTTGCCGGTGGCAGTGCGGGTGTTGGTCGCCAGCGGCGCCGCCGAGCTCTCCCGCATGGAAACGGCCCGATCGCAAGGCGATGCCGCGCTGGCCGTGCTCGGCGTGAAGTTCTATTGCGACGGTTGGCTCGGGCCCCGGACGTGCGCGTGCAGCGCGCCGTTCGCCGATGTCGACGGCGATGACGACGGCATCCTCTTCATGGACGGGGCCGCGTTGGCCGCCCGGGCCAAGCCCTACGCCGACGCGGGCTGGACGATCGCGACCCACGCCATCGGCGATCGCGCCATCGAGGCCGTGCTCGACGCCTACGCCTCGGTCTACGGATCGCCGGCGGCGTGCCGCCAAGCCCGGCCCCGCATCGAGCACGCACAGGTGCTCCGGCCCGACCTCATCGAACGGATGGCCCAGTGGGGTGTCGTCGCCTGCATCCAACCGTCGTTCGCGGTGTCCGACGCAGAAGCGGCCGCGCTCGCCCTCGCCGGCCGCTTCCCCGAGGCCTACCGGTGGGACCTGCTGATCGAGGCGGGCGTGGCCGTGATCGCCGGCTCCGACTTCCCCATCGAGACGCTCGACCCCAACGTGGGTATCGAACGGCTGACGTCCGGCGACCATCCACTACCCCACGACGTCGCCCTGCGCATGATGACCGTCCCCTTCTAGCCATGCCCCGCACCGTCACCCTCCGGCCTTGGCAGAAGGCCGCACTGGAAAAGCTCGCAGCCAAGGCCGACCCCGACTTCCTCGCCGTGGCCACGCCAGGCGCCGGGAAGACGACGTTCGCCCTGACCGCGGCCCGCCAGGCCCTGGCCGAGGCGCCGGGGCGGCGGTTGGTGATCGTCGTTCCCACCGCCCACCTCAAGGTGCAGTGGGCCAAGGCGGCCGCGGCCTTCGACCTCCACCTCGACCCTTCGTGGGCCGCGTCCGACGGCGGGTTGCCGCCCGACATGCACGGCGTGGTCACGACCTACCAGCAGGTCGCGTCCAGCGCGGGCGTGCTGGCCCGGGTGTCGGAGGGCGCGTTCGTGGTGTTCGACGAGATCCACCACGCCGCCGACGACCGCGCCTGGGGCGACGCCGTGCGTTCGGCCTTCGAGGGCTCGGCCCGCCGGCTGTCGCTTTCGGGAACGCCGTTCCGCTCCGACACCCAGGCCATCCCGTTCGTGCGCTACACGTTGGAGGAGGCAGTCGCCGACTACGAGTACGGCTACGGCGACGCCCTGCGCGACGGCGGTGTCGTGCGGCCCGTCTACTTCCCCCGCATCGACGGGATGATGGAGTGGAGCGCGCCCGACGGCACGTTGCACGCCCACTCCTTCGACGACTCGTTGGACTCGACGCGGGCGAGCCAGAGGTTGCGGACCGCGCTGTCGCTCGACGGCGAGTGGCTGCCCCACGTGTTGCGCCAGGGCCACGAGCAACTGCTGCGCATCCGTGCGGTGCAACCCGACGCCGGCGGGTTGGTGATCGCCACCGATCAGGACCACGCCCGCGGCATCGCCCGCATCTTCCGTGACCGCTTCAAGGTGAAGGCGGTGGTGGCCACCTCCGACGACCCCGAGGCGTCGAACAACATCGCCCGCTTCGCCGCCACCGACACGCCGTGGATCGTGGCCGTGCGGATGGTGTCCGAGGGCGTCGACATCCCCCGGTTGCGGGTCGGTATCTTCGCCACCACCACGACCACCGAGCTGTTCTTCCGCCAGGCCGTCGGCCGGCTGGTGCGCTGGACCCGTGGCACCAAGGGACAGAAGTCGTTCCTCTTCATTCCCGACGAACCCCGGCTGCGGGCCCGCGCCTTTGCCATCGCCGAGCAACGCCGGCACTCGTTGCGCCATGAAGATCGCGCCGAGTTGTTCGCCCGGGCCGAGGCCGACCCCGACGCCGACCTGTTCTCGGCCTTCGAAGCCATCTCGGCGGTGCCGCTGGGCGGGAGCGACGACGAGCCCGACTGGGTACTCGACGACGACTCGATGTTCTTCGAACCCGCGCCCGACGAAGCGTTGACGATCCCGCTCCCACCGTTGCCGACCGGCGGCGCGGCTTCGTCGACCAGCGGCCGCACCCTCAAGGAAGACAAGGACCGCCTGCGTGACGCCATGGCCGACAAGGCCCGCCTCATCGCCCGCCACACCGGCCAGAGCCACGCCGCGGTGAACGCCGAGCTCAACCGGGTCAGCGGGGTCAAGCGGGTCAGCGAGGCCACCGTCGAGCAGTTGGAGAAGCGGCTGGCGAAAGCCGAAGCGTGGTTGCGGCAAGCCTCTGCCCGCCGCGTCGCCGGCTGACCTGGCAGGCTGCGCCGCGGTGAAGGCCCACCTCGTCGACGGCACCTACGAGCTGTTCCGCCATCACTTCGGGCTGCCCGAGGACGTACGGTCGAAGCCGGGCACCAACGGCGCCGTGCGGGGCGTGCTCTGGACGGTGTATTACCTGCTCGAAGAGGGCGCGACCCACGTGGGCGTGGCCACCGACCGGGTGATCGAGTCGTTCCGCAACGACCTGTGGCTCGGCTACAAGACGGGCGCGGGCATCGACCCGATCCTCCTGGCCCAGTTCCCAGTGCTGGAGGAGGGCTTGGAGGCGATGGGCGTCGCCCTGTGGCCGATGGTCGAGCTCGAGGCCGACGATGCGCTGGCGTCGGCGGCGGCGGTGCTGGCCGACGACCCCGAGGTCGAACAGATCATCATCCTCACGCCCGACAAGGACCTCGGCCAATGCGTGGTCGGCAAGCGCATCGTGCAGTACGACCGGCGCAAGCAGGCGATCGTCGACGAGGCCGGCGTGATCGCCAAGTTCGGCGTGCCGCCGGCGTCGATCCCCGACTACCTCGCGCTCGTCGGCGACTCGGCCGACGGTTTCCCCGGCCTGCCCGGTTGGGGCGCGAAGACGGCGGCCGCGGTGCTGGCGCGGTACGGCCACTTGGAGGACATCCCCGACGCCGCCGGCCAGTGGGACGTCGCTGTGCGGGGAGCGCCCAAGCTGGCGGCCACGTTGGCCGCGGCCCGGCCCGCGGCCGACCTGTTCAAGATCCTGGCCACGTTGCGTATCGACCGGGCGCTGTTGCCCTCGACCGACGACCTGCGCTGGCGCGGGCCGACGGATTCGTTCGAAGCGTTCTGCGAGCGCATCGACGGCGGCCAGCTCTTCGAGCGGACCGCGGCGCTCGGCGCGCCGCGTCGCTCGTCTCTCTAGCGGGGCGGGTCGAAGGGGCTGCGGCCGGGGCGGCCGGGCGGCGGTGCCACGGCCGGAGCGGTCGCGGTCTCGGTGCCGGCGGTGGCCGTCGTGCCCGTGCCCGTGCCCGCGGCGGGGGCCGTGGTGGCGGTGGAAGACGAGGGCGCCGGTGCCGGCGAGGAGCCGCCGCCGAACGGCTTGATGACCACGAACACCAGGACGAGCAGGAGCACGATGCCGAGGACGGCGACCATGATCACCTGCCGTTGGCTGGCGGCGTTCGGGTCTTTGAGGGGGGTCGGGGTGACGTCGCTCATGTCAGGCGCTCGGGGTGGTCGCGGCGGCCGCAGCCGCCTTGGGGGACACGTACATGCGACCACCGATGGCCGCGGTCAGTTGGTTGCCGTCGCCGACCTTGCTCAGTGAGAACGTCTCGACGGTGACGAGGCGCTCGCCGTCACGCAGCTTCTCGAGGAAGCTCATGATCTGGAAGTAGTCGCCGTTGACCGCGATCTGCAGGTTGATGGCGGGCGGAGCGCTCGAGCTGGCGCCGGGGCCGGCGGCCGCCGGGGGCACCGGCGACACCGACACGAACGAGACACCCGACTTCGCGGCCCGGTCGTTGACGGCCAGGATGAACTTGTCGAGCTCGTCGGTGGCCGGGATGGCCGTGGCCAGCTTGGCCTTCTCGGCTTCGAGGACGGCGGCGTTGGCTTCGAGCTTCTTCAGGTGGGTGAGGCGGACCTGCAGTTCGGAGGCCCGCTGCTCGGCCGCGACCTTGTCGGCCTTGGCCTGGTCGAGGCTCTTGCCCTGCGGGCTCCACAGGACCATGAACCACACGATGGACAGGACGAGGGCGGCGCCCACGCCGATGAGGATCAGCTTGGGTTTCACAGTGCCTTCGCCTTGTATTGATCGGCCCGGTGCGACTTGGCCGCCGGGGTGATGGACGCGGTGCTCGAGAACGTCACGTTGTTGCCGTTGCCGACCTTGGCCGACGACGGGACCCACACGTCGGTGAGGATGCCGAGCTCACGGAGCTTGGTGATCCAGTGGGCGGCCGAGTCCTGGCTGAGGCCGTCGGCGCTCACGCTGATGGAGCCGATCGGGGCCGTGCCCGGGGCCAGCCCGAGCGAGCCGGCCGCGCTCTGGCCGATGGTGAAGGTGAAGGCGGTCATCCCGACGTCGGCGGGCATGGCCGCGGTGATGGTGTCCATGAAGACGGGGACGTCGACGTCGGCCGCGAGTGCAGCCTGGGCCGCCGTCTTCTGGGCGTTGATCTGGATCTCGGCCTGCTCGAACGGGGTCAGCTTCTGCACCTGGCGCTCGAGGTCGTTGGCGTTGGCCGTGGCCGTCTGGGCGTCGGAGCGGGCCGACGCGACCGAAGCCTGGCGCACGCCCCACGCCCCCACGAGGGTGGCGGCGAGGCCGGCGACGGCGACCCCGGTGAAGACCCGGGCCCGGCGCTCGGCACCGGCCTCGGCGTACTCCTTCGGGAACAGCGTGGTGAGGCGGGTCGCCGGGCTGGCGAGGGGCGCCATGGCGATGCCGACCGGCGCCGCGAGCACGGCGGCCGCGGAGGCCAACTGCTCGTCGGTGAGGCCGGTCTTGCCGAGCTTCAGGTATTCGAGGGGCGAGGCCATCTCGACCGGCACCCGCAACTCGGTCGCCAGGCGGGCCCGGAGGCCGGCCATCTTGGCGCCGGCGCCGGTGAGCAGCACCCGGCGGAGTTCGACGTCGTCGTTCTGGGCGGTGAAGTAGTCGAGCGACCCCTGGATCTCCTGGACGAGCGGGTTGAGCTCGTTGGCGATCACGTCGGCCGCCTGGGCGGTCTGCGGGTCGGCGAGGGCGACGGTGGCGCCACGCTTCAGCGCTTCGGCCCGCTCGGGATCGACGCCGAGGGCCCTGGTCAGGTTCTCGGTGACGGCCGCGCCGGCCCTCGGGGTCATGCGCACCAGGCGGGGAACGCCGCCGGTGTGTACGACCACGTTGGTGAGGCCGGCGCCGACGGACACGATCGACTCGGACGCGCCGGCCGCGCCCGCAGGGGCGAGGGCCCGCACGAGGGCGAAGGGCGTGAGGTCGACGTTGGCCGGGGTGAGGCCAGCCTTGCGGACGGTGTCGAGGGTCATCGACACCATCTGGCGCTGGGCCGCGACCACGAGGATGCGGAGGAAGTCGCCGCCTTCCGGGCCGGTGAACCGGTCCTGGATGACGAAGTCGACGATCGCATCCTCTTCGGCGAAGGGGATGACCTCTTGCGCTTCGTAGCGCAGGGAGGTGCGGACCTCGTCGGGGGAGAGCGCCGGCACCTCGGCCTGGCGGACCTTCACCCAACGGTTGGCGATGCCGACGGACACCTTCTTCGACTTGAAGTCGCCCCGCTGCCACAGGTTCTTGATGGCCTCGGTGACGGCCAGGGAATCGACGATCTCGCCGTCGACGACCGCGCCCGGGGGCAGGGTCAACTGGGCGAAGCGGTGCAGGGTCCACGACCCCGGCTCGCCCGAGATCTCGGCGGCCCGGACGGCGAAGGATCCGATGTCGAGGCCGACATAGTGCTCAGCCATGATCGGCCTGCCTCGTGCTGGTCATGGAGGGATCATCGGCACGCGAAGCCGCCGACTTAGGGGCGAAATTCGTTCTTACGGTCGATTGGCCACTCGCGGTGGCGCGTGGCCCCCGGCAAACGCCGCCGGTAGCCGTGCGGCCAGGGCTTTTGGCAGGAGTCGGCCGAGGTACTCCGACCTGTCGACCTCGACCGCCCCGAGACTGGCCAGGTGCTCGGTCCGCCATTGCACGTCGAGCAGGCGGTGCCGTCCGTCGTCGCCCTCCCGTAACCGCTCGACGAGGCCGACGAGCGCGGCCTTGGAGGCGTCCGTCCGCCGGTGGAACATGGACTCGCCGGCGAACAGGCCGCCGATGGCCAGGCCGTACAGCCCGCCGGCCAGCTCGCCTTCCCACCAGGCCTCCACGCTATGGGCCCACCCGAGGCGATGGAGGCCGACGTAGGCCGCCCGGATCTCGGGCGTGATCCACCGGCCGTCGCGGTCGGGGTCGGCGCAGGCGTCGATCACCGCCTCGAAGGCGGTGTCGACCCGTATCTCGTAGCGCCGGCACGCCTTCCGCAGGCTCCGGCTCACCCGCAGGCCCTCTATCGGCAGGACCCCCCTCGGGTCGGGCGACCACCACCCCGTCGTCCGCCCGTCGACCGGCATCGGGAACAGCCCCGCCCGGTAGGCGGCCAGGATCGTCCCCGGTTGGAGGTCGGCCCCGACGGCGACGACGTCGCCGTCGTGCTCGCTCGGCGGGCCGAACCGCCAGCCGGTCTCCGGCGGCTCGACCGGCGTCGGCATCACCGCCCGACCCTGCCACACGGCCATTCGCTTTCGGCCAATTGCGCGCGCCTGG